>DATFET010000164.1:0-7049 GCA_035250835.1 Anaerolineales bacterium | reverse complement strand
CGACACGCTGGGCGGTGTCGCTCTGGCCCAAGGAACACCTGAAAAGCGAGACGCTTCGCAGTCTCGCCCTACAGCGATTGTTGCGTAAGGTAAGTTACTATTTTACATCAAGCTATTTCCTGGCACTTAATCATCTTGTTGAATTTTCAATAAAATTTGTTTACTATCACCCAGAGATTTCAGCAGTCTCTTATAAGGATAAAAAAGCAGCGCTCCACTTTGCCAGTCAGGCGCTGCTTATTGACATTCACATTTGGGAGCTAAATATCGAGGTTTCGAACAGCCTTGGCATGCGTCTGGATAAACTTGCGGCGCGGATCAACCGCGTCTCCCATCAGCATGTCAAAGGTACGATCAGACTCAGTCGCGTCCTCCACCGTGACGAGCAGCAGTGTCCGGTTCTCAGGATTCATGGTCGTCTCCCACAACTGGGTTGGGTTCATTTCACCCAGACCCTTGTATCTCTGCAGGCTGGCCTTCTCGCCGATTTCCTTGACCATCTTATCCTTTTCCTTGTCGGAATAGGCGTATTTGACCTGGTTCTTGTATGCAACCCGATACAACGGCGGCTGGGCAATATACAGATGGCCTTCCTCGATCAGCTGCGGCATGTAACGGAAGAAGAAGGTCAGCAGCAGCGTGCGGATGTGGCTGCCGTCCACGTCTGCATCGGTCATGATGATCACGCGTCCATAGCGCAGCCCTTCGAGGTCAAAATTTTCTCCGATCCCTGTCCCCAGGGCAGAGATCAATGCCTTGATCTCGTTGCTGGAGAGGATCTTATCCAGTCGGGCGCGTTCTGTGTTCATGATCTTGCCGCGCAGGGGCAGGATCGCCTGGAAGTGCCGGTCACGTCCCTGCTTGGCGGAGCCGCCAGCCGAGTCACCTTCCACAATGTAGAGCTCAGTCTTCGCCGAATCACGCTCGGAACAATCCGCCAGCTTGCCGGGCAGAGTCAGCGACTCGAGCGCCGACTTGCGGATGACGAGCTCACGCGCCTTCTTGGCTGCATCACGAGCGCGGGCAGAAGTAAGACATTTGGCAATGATAGCCTTCGCAGCCTGAGGGTTCTCCTCCAGGAAGGTGCTGAACGCCTCGCCCACCACCTGGGTGACGAACGTTTGCACCTCAGGGTTCATCAGCTTGACCTTGGTCTGCGATTCGAACTGGGGCTCAGGGTGCTTCACCGAGACGATCGCCGTCAGACCTTCGCGCGTATCGTCGCCCGAGAAGTTCGGGTCAGAGTCCTTGAGCAGGCCGTTCTTGCGGGCATAATCGTTGATGACACGGGTGATGGCAGAACGCAGACCGGTCAGGTGCGTACCGCCATCGATGGTGTTGATGGTGTTGGCAAATGAATAAACGGACTCGGTGTAGGCATCGGTATATTGGATGGCGGCCTCGATACCGATCGCGTCGATTTCCTTATCCACGTGCACAACCGAATGAATATTCTCGCGGTTTCGGTTCAGGTAGCGGACGAAGGATGTCAGTCCGCCTTCGAAATAAAATTTCATCTCGCGGTCGTTGCGCTCATCCACGAAAAGGATCATTACGCCGCGGGTGACAAAAGCCATCTCGCGGAAGCGCTGAACAAGCGTGTCGAAACGATAGTCGATCTCTTCCGTGAAGATCTGCTTGTCGAACTTAAAGGTCTGTTTGGTGCCGCTCTCATCCTTGACCTTGCCGATCTGCTTGATCGTGCCCTGAGGGACGCCGCGCTCATAGCGCTGCTGCCACAGCTTTCCATCCCGCTTGATCTCGGTCACCATCCACTCGGAAAGCGCGTTCACCGCGCTGACGCCCACGCCGTGCAAGCCGCCGGATACCTTATAGCCACCACCGCCGAACTTACCGCCCGCGCCGATCACGGTCATGACCACATCCACGGTCTCCATGGGCTTTCCACTCATATCCCGCTTCGTGGGGTGCGGACCCACGGGTATACCACGGCCATTATCCTCAACAGTCACACTGCTGTCGGCATGGATCGTAATATTGATGTTGGTGCAATAGCCCATCAGCGCTTCATCGATCGCGTTATCGACTACCTCATAGACAAGGTGATGCAGAGCTTTGATGTCCGTACCGCCCACATACATGCCCGGGCGTTTACGCACATGCTCGATTCCCTCGAGCGCCTGGATGGAACCTACATCGTAACTCATTGTGTTTTCTTTATCTTTTGCCACAAAAACCTCCAATGTTTTGCCTCTCCCTCAAGAGAGGTGTCAGGGTGAAATCATCTACACGCGGCGTGCAGGAAGTGTATTCTTCTGGTGCAGCCTCTCAAGGACAAGTTGCAGCCAGCCATTCATATCGCGGTAGTACACAAAACTCGCCGCCAGCAGTGCTGTAGTGATGAAGGCATGGCCGGCGATCCCGATCAACGTCATCCACGAATCACTCTCAGGGACGCTCCACAGGTAATTCAAGCCAGTCGACAGGATGAAGGTGATGAAGACGAACAACGCGCTGCTTGGCAGAGTGAAACGTGCCATCCTGAAACTGCTAAAGATCGAATAGAAGGCGTTCTGCCTGCGCACAAAAATCCCATGAGGCGTAAAGAACAAAGGCACGATCAGCCAGAACGCAATCAGCGCCAGGACGAACAGGGCTGCACTTGCCAGCGCTGGACTAATAAATGTCAATATCGTGAGAAGGATCATGATCGGCACTGAAATCACGAACAGAAACATCAGCCAGATGACAGACAAAAGGAGCGTCTGAAGTACGGCACGTGAGATGCTCACATCCAGCTCTCTCTGACCCAGGGCTGTTCCCGATACCCAGCGGAAGTACAAGGCTGCGATCACCCAGCCGATCAGAATAAGCAGAAATATGGCCCCAATCATGCCGAAGGGCGAAGACATCTGTGTGAGATTCTGCGAGCCCGTCGGGTTATCTACAGGCATGGTTTTAGCCAGCAGGCTCGAAATCCCAATGGGGAATGTCTGTAACCGCGCCATCAGGCTGACCAGGTTAAAGCGCTGTAGTCCTTCATTGAACAGGTCCTGGAAGACAACCAGCTGTTTAACTTCGTCGGGTGAAGTCAACCCCCTGCGTACCTGGTTGAAGACCATCTGATAGACCGGGCTCAGCAATCCGCTTACGCTCAAGCGGGGCCCCAGCCAGAGGAAAAGGTCAAGAAACAGCGGGATCAAAATCAGGAACACATGGCTGGAAACAACATCAAACCCCGCCTTAAGCGAGCCGATCACGCCCGGGGGCGGGGGAATAGCTTCGAGTTTTTGCGCGTACATAACCAATTGATTCTACCATAACGATTGACTTGGCATACCCCGACGGGGCAGGTACAATGCAATCATGAATGAGCAGAAATACCTGCCCGCTTCTGATCAACTGGGTGTTTTAACGTCCAGTATCCTGCTGGCATATGCTCTCTCACGCCTGATCCAGACCCCGGATTTCAACCTGGCAATCCAGCTGCAGGGATTTTACCTGCCCCTTCCGTTGAATATGGCCACAGCGATGAGCCTGCTTACAGCCGGCCTGACCGCAACCGGTATGGACTGGCTCCTGCGCGGGCACCCGGCCCTCAATAACCGCCCAACTTTTCAATGGTGGATCCTGCCCACGTTGACAACTTTCGTGGTCGGGGCACTGCTCGCCACCCTGCCAGATGGACGCTCCTGGTGGATTGGTTTTGCAGTCAGCGGAGCGTTCATCTTTTTCGTCTTCCTGGCAGAGTACATCGTCGTGGACGCGGATGCTCCCTATTATGCTTCTGCCATGGCCGGGCTGACTGCTGTTTCATATACTCTCTTTTTCATCCTGGCAGTCGCCCTGCGCTACAGTGAAGTTCGTCTTTATATATTAATTCCAACTATATTCCTGGCCGCCGGTCTTGCCAGCCTGCGGATCATGCACCTGCGCTTCAGCGGTCGCTGGGAATATGCCTGGTCGGCCGGGATTGCCTTCGTCTGTATCCAGATCGCGGCAGGTCTGCATTATTGGCCGCTCTCGCCCATCCAGTTCGGGTTAATGCTCGTCGGTCCACTCTACGGGTTGACCAATCTCGCCGCCAATCTCGGCGAAGACCAGCCCGCCCGCCGTGCGGCGCTCGAGCCTGCTGTCGCAACTGCATTATGCTGGGGCGCAGCGATCCTGCTCAGTTAAGATGATTTCCCAGTTGGGTCTCAGCCAGGAACAGTTTGACGAAATGCTCGAGCATGTGAAGGATCACGCGCCGCTCGAGGCATGCGGCCTGCTCGCGGGAAAGGATGTCCGGGTGGAGAAAGTGATTCCCGTACGGAACCAGGCTCAAAGTCCGATCCGATTCGTCATGGATCCCTATGAGCAGCTGCGGGCATTTGACTGGATCGACTCTCAAGGGCTGGATCTGATCGGAATCTTCCATTCGCATCCCGCGGGACCCGAAGCTGTTTCCGTTACCGACATCGAGGAGGCAGCTTATGAAGTTGTCCACGTGATCTGGTCGCAGACCGGCGACCAGTGGAAGATGCGCGGCTTCTGGATCCAGGGTGGGCAGGTACAGGAAGTCACTCTTTCTGTGAGGGATCGGTGAAACCTAATGGACATCGACGTGTTTTCACATAGTGCCACGCGGTTTCTGGACAGGAAATCAGCCCTTTTTCTGCAAAATGTTCTGAAGTCAGGTAATTGATCGGTCAAGAAGAAATCATATATCGTTTCGCAGGAGAGAAATTATCATGCAGATATTGATCGGGATGGTAGTTGTAATTGCCGGATATTTTCTTGGTTCCATCCCCTTTGGCTTGTTGATCGTCAAGAGTAAAACTGGCAAGGATATTCGCCAGGTGGAAAGCGGGCGGACCGGCGGCACAAATGCAGTCCGGGCCGCGGGACTTTGGGCTGGTTTGCTGACAGCAGTCCTGGACATCGCAAAAGGTGCTGCGGCAGTCTGGCTGGCACAAGCGCTGCTTCCCGCAAACCATCTGGTGCATGTGCTCGCCCCTCTCGCCGCCATTCTCGGCCATAACTATTCCATATTTCTGATCGAGCGCAGTGCAGACGGGAAAATACGTTTTCACGGTGGCGCGGGCGGCGCGCCCGCGCTGGGCGGCGCCGTCGGACTGTGGCCGGGCATCCTTCCCTATATTGTCGTCGTTGGAATACTGGTCTGGGTGATCACAGGGATCGCCTCTCTTACCACGATGGCGATCGGGTTGACCGTCATCATCACTTTTGCCATCAACATCTCACTAGGACTGCAGGAACCCATAGACATCTGGTATGGGATCATAGCAGAATCCATCCTGGTCTGGTCGCTGCGCCCGAACATCAGGAAGTTATTGGAGGGAAAGGAACGGGTGGTCAAATACAGTTTGAATGGCTGGCTGCGGGCAAGAAAGGAAGCCCGGGCACAAGTACCCAAACAAGGTGGTTAACCCACAAGATTCTGCCAGAATGCAGCAATGCAGCAGTCACGCGCGTCAGACTGCTGTATTGTTATTTCTTTCAAGGAAGAGTTTCCTGGCGCCCTAATTCATCTGTTGGAGCAGGGCGCGCAGGTTTCTTTCATGCAATGTCTGCGCCAGGCCCCCGAGGTTGACGCGGCTCTTCCCGCAATCCTCGATGTTGATCTCATCCAGAAGCTCGACAGCATTCTTTCGTTTGGAGATCGCCCTGACTGATTTCTTGATCGCGGCCAGGTAATTGAGATTCTCCTTTACAGCTGCCTCGATCTCGCCGCGCAGGATGATATCTCCGTGTCCCTGGACGATATTTTCCAGACCCATACGACCGATCTGCTTGATGGAAGCCATACTTTCATCTATGCTGCCGTCAACGACATAAGGGAGAGGCATGAAGGAATCGCCTGCGAACAGGATGCGGTCCTCCTCCACGAGCACCGCTATTCCATCCTGGCTGTGCCCAAAGGACGGCGAAATGATCAAATTCTTCTTGCCAACACGCAGCGTCAACTCGCCGTTCTCAAAGGTCATGTGCGGCAGGACGATCTTTACCTGTCGCAGCGCGGGGTTCTGCTTTTGCGCCGCATCCAGGGATGGGATGCCGCGCTCCTCCAGCAGGGTCCGGCAGCGCGCGTGCGCGACCACGGTCGCGCCGGGGAAGAAACAATTCCCCCAGGCATGGTCGGCATGATAATGCGTATTGATCACATACCGCACCGGGACATTTAATTCGTGTTCTATAAACTCACGGATACTGAGTGTTTCATCTGGCATCGCTAATGTGTCGATAACTACCGCCCATTGGGGTCCCGCCACCACCCCGGCTGTCACCTGGGCGTAGATCTCGCTCTGGAACCAAAAAACATTTTCAGAAACTCGTTCTCGATGCATTCATCAACCCTCAAATTTTTTCTAGGCTCTCTGGGATTTTCCGTGCTGGTCCTCTTTACGGCAAAGGCTGGAGAACCTTTTTCTATTGATAGCATAAAAATCTTGGGAAATCAAGTTGACTAAACAAATTTACTGTCATATTTGGTAAATATGGCTCCAATTTACTGCTTGCCTCCCCTTGTCTGCCATGATACACTGTACGAGGCATGGTACAAAATCTGCTTCTTGTCACTGCAGATAATAATTTCGGACAGGTACTGCTCTATGGACTGGAGCAGGCGGGTTATCATGCGTTCATCGTCAAAGGCAAAGGTGAGGCAGTCGTCCGTGCCGATGAGAAGAACTGCGATCTTGCCTTTTTAGATTTGGACCTTGGGGTCAAAGCCGTCCCGGATATCGGCAAGGCCCTGCGATCGCTCAAACCAGACATCCGTCTGGTTGTTTTTTCGAGTGAAAATTCCGATCCGCCGCTGGATGAGATCCGCCCATGGACGTTGATATCCAAGCCTTATTATCTTCCGGACGTGTTAAATATGCTTAAAGATAAGCCCGCTCCCAACCCTCCTCCCGTGCAGCCCAATTCCCAGATGGCGACCTCTCGCGAAGTGCATGCCAGCAGCTCTACACTGCCCTGGCTGCAGGATGTGACCAAAGCCGCGCAGCATCTTACCCGTCTGACGCTTGAATCCTCAGCGCAGGCAGCGTTGATCACCCGCGGGGATCATCTATGGGCATACG
>DATFET010000153.1:0-7749 GCA_035250835.1 Anaerolineales bacterium | reverse complement strand
ACCTATTTAAGAGGCTCAGGGTGACTGTCACCTTACCAACCTTTCTTTCCATGAAATCAAACGCAATCACAAAACGACAACTCAGCGATTGGATCCTTGCCACGCTGCGCGAATCCGCCTGGGCGCCCTTAGGCGTGATCGGCTTTTACATCGTAGGACTGGCGCTGGATTGGTTCGACCTGTACCCGCCCCTGGATATTCCCACCCATTTTGTGGGCGGCGTTGCGATCACGTATTTCTACCGCTCGGCTATTTATCACTCCCAAAGAGTCGTGGGCGAAATACCGCTCTCCATCCAGGTCATCCTGGCTTTCACCTGCACCGGGACAACCATCATCTTCTGGGAGTTTTACGAGAATATTCTCGATTTTCTCTTCAACGCTCACAACGTGTTGGGCGTGGCTGACACAGTCCGGGACATGTTTGTTGGCTTGTTAGGCGCGCTGATGCTCAGTCTGTTTTACCGGAGACGATAAGCCCCTTGCCGCTCTCTGATGACAGATGGCACCATTAGGAGTTGGGCGCACTTGCAGAGAAGAATACGAGAGGCAAATTTTTCGGATCCAACATCAGGATTACTTGACAGTCGTCGTGAAACCCAAACTGTAATTCCCATTCGATCCATTATGATCAATCATCGCACTGACTTCGCCTGTATAGACACCAATCTGATTGGCAGTTATGTTCAGGAACACCTCTTTCTTTTGCCCAGCGCTTACTGATCCCGCATCAGGGCATTCAGGATCGTCAGCATTTTTCTCATGCAAGCCGTGATGGCTACTTTTTTCTCCTTGCCCCGTTTCACCAATTGATCATATTGGGCTTTGATGGTCGGGTTGTATCGGATCGCTGATAAAGCGGACATGTACAACACGCTGCGCACTTCAGGTCTGCCACCTTTCGTCTTGCGATAGCCGCGCTTTCTTCCGCGATCGTGATTCATCGGCGCTACCCCTACCAAGGCTGCGATCTGCTTACGATCCAGTTTTCCTAACTCGGGTAAATCTGCCAGTAAGGTCGCGGCGGTGACCGGCCCGATTGACTTGGCAGTACGCCATAATTTCTCCTGCTCGCCAAAGGATTCATGCTCTTTCATGATCTTGCGCATCTCTGAATCTAAATGGTCGATCACCGTTTGAATTGAAGCTCGCATTTCCAAATATGCCGTGCGCAGGCGGTTTTTTCTCGGCTTTTTGCATATCTGCCAGTTGTCTGCGCCTGCCCATTATGGCTGAAAGGCGTCTGCCTTCTTCATTTTTCGCCACGAACAACCTCGGCTGGATGTTCTTTCCGTACTCTGCTGAATTTTGCGCATCCAGCTTGTCGGTCTTCGCCAATAATCCCCGCGCTTTCGCATATTGTCTTACCCTCTGCGGGCTGACCAATGCTACTGGCATTCCCGCCTCAAACAGACTCAACACCAGCGCTTCTTCATACCCGCCAGTCGCTTCCACCACAATCAGCTTGGGATTCAGCTGACACATTCTTTTCACCAAAGCGCTGATCCCCTCTGGGTATTCGTCGCTTCGCTGATGGTTTTCTCTCCCAACACTGCGACATCCAATCTGTCTTTTGCTACATCGATGCCAATATAGTCTTCTAAAGTGATTGTCATTTCGCTCTCCTGTCCGTATAATGAAAATGTGCCCGCGCTATTAACCGGTTCAACGCCTTCCCTAACCATAGCCGCGGACGCGCGCCGTTAGCCCGCTTCTCATGTTCAATAGAATACATACCACGCAGAAAGGAATGCAATCATGAAATCCTTGCAAGGAAAAATTGCTTTAGTAACCGGAGCAAGTCGCGGTGTTGGTAAGGGTGTTGCGCTTGGACTGGGAGAAGCAGGTGCTACGGTTTATATCACGGGACGAACCGTTGTGGATGGTCAGAGTAAAGCCAAGCTGCCTGGTACAATTTATGAAACAGCGGAAGAAGTAACACGCCTGGGTGGTCAAGGTATCGTAGTGCGTTGCGACCATCGTAACGATGAAGAAGTCCATGCTGTCTTTGAGCAGATTCGTTCTGAGCAAAACCGATTGGATATTTTGGTCAACAATGTCTGGGGTGGCTATGAACATTACACAGATGGGACTGAATTCTGGAATGAAAAAAACTTTTGGACAATGCCCGTCGCTCGTTGGGACGCCATGTTTCAATCTGGTGTGCGTGCACATTATGCCGCTAGCGTCTTTGCCGCACCAATGATGATTGCACAGCAGTCTGGTCTAATCGTTAATATCTCCTTCTTCGCAGCCCAGCGAAATGACCGCGGTGTTGCCTACGGTGTTGCTAAATCTGCTTCCGATCACATGGCGGTTTGTATGGCACATGAATTACGAGAGCATAATGTAGCGGCTGTCTCTCTATACCCAGGATTGGTTCGCACTGAATCTGTTTTGAAGGCAAATTTTGACATGTCCAATTCGGAGTCACCTCAATTTATCGGGCGAGCAGTAACTGCATTGTCCTCAGACTCAGAGATAATGAAAAAATCAGGACAGGTATTAGTTGCTGCCAATCTGGCGCTGGAGTATGGTTTTACCGATATTGATGGAAAGCAACCACGACCAATTAGTGTGGCGGAAGCATAAAATCGCGGGCTAACATCGCGTGCAGTGGATTTGGCTTACGCCTTCTTCTTATGGGTAGTTTCTATGTTGAGTTTCGTCCGTTGGTCGGGTTGGTCCTCGGTTCGCCAAGCGGCTACCGATAACTTGCAGTGTCAAGGGATAAAAAAGAGGGCATTGCGATTTTGTATCTAGGGAACGCTTCGCCAACCCCGGCAGCCTTTCGTTTCGCTGCGGGTTTCCAGTGCCCCTCTTTTTGCAAATCAGCTTTAGCTGCTTAACCCCCAGCTCCTGCATACGTGCCAGGACTTCTGCTCTGGGTGCGATCCTTCTGGGCACGTTCTTGCGCACAAAGCGGGTGATGTCGGTCTCGACGCCCAACTTCATGAGCGCATATTTGGCGAACTGCTTGTAGGTCAGTCCCATACGGACACTCTCGTCCTCTCTTGCCATCCCAGAGTAGGTTCCGCAGCTGTCCACATCTTGTCCTGAGCTTGTCGAAGGGAACGCGGCGGGCTCTCGATTTCTTCCAGCGAAGTCTGTCCCATAGCGGCTGCCGGACAACCCAGAAACTCACACCCCATCAGCGTCCCAGGCAAGTTCATTCTAATAACGCGAACCGTGGGGCAGTTCTTTCTGAAGGATCAGTGGGTGAAAGTACCAAAACAGGATACTTGCACAAGATACGGCAATGCCGTATAATGATTTCATGGAATTCATTGAAGCCACTGCTTTTACCAAATACGTTTATGATTACTTATCTGAAGATGAGTATCTGGGTCTGCAAAGTTTCCTCCTTCAGTATCCAGAAGCAGGCAAGGTCGTTCGTGGCTCTGGCGGCGTTCGCAAAGTCCGCTGGGCAATTGCAGGCAAAGGCAAAAGTGGTGGCGTGCGGGTGATCTACTACTTCAAGAAACAAGACGATGAAATCTGGTTGTTGACCATTTACAGCAAAAATGAAGTAGAGAGTATCCCTGCTCATGTGCTGCGTCAGATCTCAAAGGAAATTGAAAATGGCTAAGCGTGATATTGGTCAGGAAATTCTCGAAGGTATTCGGGAAATAAAAGATTATAAGGCTGGTAAGAAGATATTGCAGGTTCGCTCCTTGAAGGCACCTTCTTCCCCAAAAGTCATTCGGCAAAGATTAAAACTTTCCCAATCGGCATTTGCAGGTTTGATGGGCGTGAGTTTACGCACTGTTCAAGATTGGGAACAAGGCAGGCGCAAGCCAAGTGGTCCTGCTGTTGCACTACTCCGAATTGCAGAGCAAAAGCCAGATGTGTTTTTGCATTTGTCCTGAGCAAACCGAAGAGGAATCTAAAGTCAAAATCTGCCTAACAAGGCGTGCAGCTGACGGTGGGTACGCGCCGCGTTTTTTGGCATTTGTCTGGCTTTCGGTTTTTCCCGTTTTGACGGCGAGTCCACCCTCCCACCTGCCAGCGGGTACCGCGAGCCGTTAGCCCGCAGACATCAGTAATGGACAAAGAAAAGACTTTATCGTTCTTGTAAGATATGCGTAGAATATAAGCAGGCAGAAGTGAAAAATGGCTGTCGATTTTGAAATGCACAAATTGAAATGAAAGCTAGCATAGCTGTGTGTTCTTAACCAGCGATCGGCGAGGGCCAAATGAACAGAGTCATTGCATTTGAAATCTTCATATTTGCGTTGGCACTCTTTCCTTCAGTTAATAAAGGATTAAAATAATGTCAGAAGAACAACAAATGAGAAAAGTTATTTTTGCAATCAACATCACGATAGACGGCTACTGTGGCCATGAAGCGATGATCGCCGACGACGAATTGCACGAGCACTTCACTGGGCTCTTGCGTGATTCAGGCGTTGAAATTTTCGGACGCAACACGTATCACTTGATGTATCCGTACTGGCATGATGTCGCAGTGAATCAATCGGAAACGAAAACGACCAACGAATTCGCACGTACATTCGATTCCATACCAAAGATTGTCTTTTCAACGACGTTGAAGAGCGTAGAGTGGAACAACACGACGCTCCTCCACTCAAATCTCCGAGAAGAGATTATGAAGTTAAAACAACAGCCAGGAAAAAATATTTCCATTGGTGGACTGAACATCGCATCGCAAGTTGCACAATGGAATCTCATCGACGAGTATCACTTTGTTGTTCACCCGATCATTGCGGGAAAAGGTCCCCGCTTGTTCGAATCAGGCAAGAACTTTACATTAAAACTTGTCGGGGCAAAAACGTTTCGTTCGGGGGTTGTTGCGTTACATTATAAGAAATAATTCTTTATGGAAACCAAAGGATTGCTGTTCGGTTCCATCGGTTTGGAAAGAGCCAGGCACATATTTCTAACGGTTGGCATTATCGATCTCCTGATGAGTGGTGCTGCTTGGCGTGGTTGGTCAATTCTTCGGGGAGACGCTTCAAACAATGCACCTCTCAGCCAGCGGGATTCAGGGGAAGTGGCTTGTGATGAATATTCACTGGATCATGAACGACCATCCACTCGATTCATGGTGACAATAGATAGTCTTGGGATCGTCGCATTTAGTATTGGAAGAGTTCTCTCGTCCCGCCCACACGACCTCACGCCAACCCTTGGAACAACTCCCTGTTTTCCTGTACCCAGTTGAATAGCCTGCGGATGCCTTCCTTCACGCCGATCTTTGGCTTCCATCCGAGTTCCTGCTCCACTTTATGGATATCGGCGTAGAACACGCGCTGGTCGCCGGGGCGCCAGTCGCCGCGCCCGACTTCGATCGAATCCCCCAGCAATTCCTCAAGCAGGGGACGGAACTCCGCCCAGATCGACATCACGTTTTCAGGTCCTCCGCCCAGGTTATAGACCCTGCCTGAGGCAATATCGATTTTTTCCACCGCAACATCATAGGCATTCAACAGGTCCTCCACAAAGAGGATGTCGCGTACCTGTTTGCCGTCACCATAGACGGTGATTGGTCGTCCTGTCACGGCGGCGATGATGAACCACGCCACCCAGCCCTGATCCTCGATCCCAAACTGGCGCGGGCCGTAGATGCAGCTCTGCCGAAAGACGACTGAGCGCAAGCCATAAATGCGTGAGTAATCACGCACGTATTGATCTCCTGCTCCCTTACTGCATCCATATGGCGAATGGAAATCGAGCGGCTGCGATTCGGGACAGCCATGCAGCAGATCTTTGTAACGCCAGCGTGTTGCCTCCTCCACCAGCTCCACTTCCTCCATGCCGCCGTAGACTTTGTTGGTCGATGAATAAATGAAGATGGGATTCCGTCCCGAGATCCGCGCGGCTTCGAGCACATTGAACGTCCCCAGGGCGTTGGATTCGAAGTCGTCGCGCGGATCTATGACCGAGGTGGTGACAGCGACCTGTCCCGCCAGGTGCATGATCACATCGGCATCCCGGGCTGATCCCGTTAGAAGAGTTGCATCGCGCACATCCCCGACGATCACGTTAAACGCGTCCTCTCCAAATGTTTTTCTTAGCCAGTCGAGATTGCGCCGCGCGCCGCCGCGCGAGAAATTATCGTAGATAGTGACCTTCTCGCCGCGCTGTAGGAGCCTGTGGACGTAGTTCGAGCCGATGAATCCTGCCCCGCCGGTGATGAGATAATGTTGGTTCATTGATTTCCTCTCTGCAAATGTGTATTGGAATAAGACTGATAATTCCCTGATTCGTTACAACCCAGTTGTCAGTTCCTATACACGGCTTTCCTATGGATTGTAAAGAAAGCTACCATGACCAGGCCGAAAACGAAGCCCCCAATGTGCGCCCACCAGGCAATCCCGCTGCCTGCGCTGCCCTGAATGGCGAACAATCCCGAGTACAGCTGGGAGACAAACCAGAACAAAAGGAAAATAAAAGCAGGGATCTCGACCAATGTAAAGATGAAGAAAATAGGCACAAGGCTGGCGATGCGTGACCCCGGAAACAGGATCAGGTACGCGCCCAGGACTCCGGCAATTGCGCCGCTCGCGCCGATCATTGGGAGAGTGCTCGAAGGCAGGACGTATGATTGCAGAAGCCCCGCCGCCGCGCCTGCAAGCAGATAAAAGATCAAAAAGCGGATACTGCCCATACGAGCTTCCACATTCCTGCCAAAGATAAGAAATATCCACATATTGCTGATGAGGTGGAACCAGCCTCCATGCAGGAACATGGCAGTGAAAATACCCACCCAGGTTGAAGTTGGATCACTCCACAAGTGACTTGGGATCAGACCCCAGGTGAAAACGAGTCCCTGGAGTTCAGAATCGATCATTTGGATCTCGTAGAGGAAGACCAGAACATTGGCGGCGATCAATGACACAGTGACAATCGGAAATTTATGAGAACGTACTGTGTCGTAGACGGGGATCATAGCCTAGCAGGTCATGGACTTGCGAAAAAACAGAGCCTCTATGCAGGGCTATTCGCCTGCCTGTTCTATATTCCTGCCCGCCCCGAGATTTTTCAATTGCTCATAGATTCCCGAAAGAGTCTGTCCATCGCGCAGCAGGCCAATCCCGCCAATGATCCCGCTGTTAATATAGTTGTAGAGTCGCCCGGTCAATGCAACTGCCAGTGCTGTGGATGGATCCCCGGTCAGCAGTGTGATCGCTCCGCCGAACGCTCCTTCGAAGGTTCCCACGGCTCCCGGCAGGGAAGGGATCGCGCCGCCGAAAGCCGCGGCTCCCAGCCCAAACATGCCCCATACCACCTGCGTCTCTGGAAAGAAGGCACGGATCATCAAAGTATAGGAGCCGATTGCGATCGCCCAGTTCAAAGCCATCCAAAAGAGGAAACGCAAAAACAGCCAGCCATCCATCAATACGCCCAGACCCATAAAGAATTGTTCCAGGAAACTGCCGCCAGTTTTCTGCAGTGACGGCCAGCGCGCGCTCAGCTTGTGGAAGAGATCCAATGCCCATTGATTGTGACGAGCCAGCAAGTACAGCAGTATGAAGGCAATCAGGACCACCGCGCCGACGATAATGCCGATCCGTTCCGATCCTTCCGCTCCGACCACGTAGGGCAGTGCTGCCAGCAGGATGATCGCGGAAAATGCCAGGTCCATGGCGCGCTCGATGATAATGGTCGGAATGGCTTCCATGAACTGCACATCCGACTTGCGGCTGATGAGGTAGGCGCGTCCCACTTCGCCCAGCCTGAACGGCAGAAAATTATTCAACAAGTACCCCTCACCAACCGTCCAGAA
>DATFET010000151.1:0-4985 GCA_035250835.1 Anaerolineales bacterium | reverse complement strand
TTTGCCGCGCTTATCATTCTCGGGCTGATTCTTTGCGCAGGGATGATCGCCAAACTTGCACTGGCCATTCTCGCGCTGGTCAATGCCTGGTTTGCCGCGCTTATCATTCTCGGGCTGATTCTTTGCGCAGGGATGATCGCCAAACTTGCACTGCGCTCACAGTTCAGAAATATGCTTGCGCTCCTGGCTGTCATTGCCTTGTTCGTGACCTTGAGTACGGGACTGCTCCTTCTGCCCCTTGATCTGATTCCGCTATCGTGGGCCATGGTCCTGCTTGGTGCCGACCTGATTTTCCTCGGCATCACTATTATCGCATGGGACGCGTTCGACGAGGGCGAATCCATTCGTGCCCATCTTGTGCGTTCCTTCGTTTCGGCCGTGTATTACGCGGGCTCATTGGTTGTTCTTGCCAGCCTGTTCAGCACGGATCACAAACTGTTTGTTCTTCTCATAACATTTGGGGTTCTCACTCAAACGTTCTCCGATACCATCCAATCTCTACTGGATCGTTTGACCCTGCTGCCAAAGACGACAGATGACCGACAGACTCTGCGGCAGACAGCGGATGCGCTCCCACTTCTTTCTGCCATGAAGCCTGATCTGGAAGACGAAGAGCAGTTTGCCCGTCTTACGCGCCGCGCCTTATCCAATCTCGGCGATTTGCCCAAGCTGGCAACCAATCCACTTGTGAATTTGCCGAGCATCGCGGGGACAAATCCACTGGATCGCGCCCATGCCTTAAAATCCCTGCTTGTACAAAGCATACAAAGACTCAAGCCTCAGTCAGAGGTTCGGTTTGGCACTACCGACGAATGGCGCTATTACAACTCACTCTATTTCCCGTACGTGTTGGGACTCAAACCCTACATCCGCCGTGCCGACACCGACTCTCTCGATGATCTCTCGCGTGCCGCGCTGGATTGGTTTCAAACCTCCGTCCCCGAACGGACACTGCACAACTGGCAAAACACCGCGGCAAAATTGATTGCGGAGGATTTGCGCGGGTCACGATTGTAGCAGCACAATCGCCACAAACTCGAAGAGCCGAAGGTAGACGGCAGCTTGAGCAAGGCAACTGGCAGCAGTTGGCAGTTCCTTTCATGGACTTGGCAGCTCGCCATCCATACAATGGGTGGAAAAAGGAGAAAATAAAATGAACGCACAAACCGCTCAAACCAATCTGCGCCACATTCTGAATGCGAACGCCATGTTCTCATTTATTGGCGGGCTCATCCTGGTTCTCGCCAGAAAGCCACTTGGCGAATTTCTCGGCTTATCAGAAGGCGTATTGGTCGCCCTTGGCTTTGCCCTGTTCGGATATGCGGCACTGATTGCATTCAACACGCAACGCCCTGCAATCAGCCGCGGCTTCACACTTTTTACAGTGATTGGTGATTCCGCCTGGGTTTTTGTCAGCATCCTGCTGCTCGTTTTGCCATTCTTCGCCTTCACCACGGATGCAAAATGGGTAATTGGTATTACTGCCATCTGTGTGGATATTTTCGCAACCATTCAATACCTTGAATGGCGGAAAATGAAATGACCACCCTTTGACCCTCGATAAAGAGACAGTCACCTCATCGGTGCTTGTCTCTTTATCGAGGGTCAAAGAACGTTGAATCGATACTTAGCGAGCGGTTTTGTTTCGATGAGGGAGATTAATTCTCTTCAATAACTCGGAAGAAAAAATCCACCACTTGTGGATCGAAGTGTTTCCCGGATTGATCTCGAATATAGATCAATGCATCCTCTCTGGTCCAGGCCGGGCGATACGGGCGATTCGATGTGAGCGCATCCCAGACGTCTGCCACCGCGAAAATACGGGCCGCGATCGGGATCTGGTCGCCCTTCAACCCCTGTGGATAGCCCGTACCGTCCCATTTCTCATGGTGAAAGTACGGAATGTCCAAAGCATCACGCAGATATTCGATGGGATTCAGCATGTCAAATGCCAGGCGCGGATGTTTGCGCATGACGACCCACTCTTCCTCCGTCAAACTATCGGGTTTGTGTAAGATTGAATCGGGGACGCCGATTTTACCCATATCGTGCAGCAGTGCCCCGTGCCGCAGGTGAACGATAGCCTCATCACTTATTCCCATCTTCCGGGCAAGCTTTATGGATAACTCAGCCACGCGCCGGCTGTGACCTTCGGTTTCCCTGTCACGCAAATCCATGGCATGAGACCAGCCTTCTATTGTGGCTTCATAGGCATCCAGTAGTTTTTTATGCGCTGCCTGAAGTTTTTCACGTTCTTCGAGCAGCTTTTGATAACGGTTCAGGCGGGTGATACTGATCAGACGCGCCCGCAGCTCGAAACGGTCGAACGGTTTCGAGATGAAATCATCGGCGCCGGCTTTCAACCCTGTGAGAAGTGACTCACGATCATCCAATGCAGTCAGGATGATGATGGGGATTTCAGCCACCTGTGGATCGTTACGGATCTTCTCACAAACTTCGAAGCCGGTCATCCCAGGCATCATGACATCCAGCAATATCACATCCGGCAGAATGGATTTTGCCCTGGCAATTGCCTGAGGACCGTTCTCTGCCATGACCAGGTTGTAGCCTTCCCCTTCCAGGATGGATTGCAGGGTTTCACGTCCTGAGGATTCATCATCGACGATCAATATGGTGCTCGGCATTACATTCTCCTCCTATGAATAAAAGCGCCTGGGTTTATCAATAATATCTGTGCAGGTTGGAGCCTGTAACAGGATTCCCTCATTGTAGTGCAAGCAGAACGGTTTGGCTTGTTATTTTTCCAGGTCCACGAGGTGATATTTAATAGCCAGGCGGACCAGCCCTGCCAGATTGCGGACATTTAGCTTTTCCATGATGCGGGTACGATGTTTTTCAACAGTCTTGTCGCTGATAAACAATATTTTTCCGATCTCGGCGCTCGTATGTTCCTCGGCGATCAACTGCAAAATTTCCTTTTCGCGCGGCGACAGGCTTGAAAACGGATCATCTTCACTTCCAACTCCATAAAGGTGGACGGCACCTTCCTCGATGATCTCGGAAATCGGATCGCTTAAAAAGGTTTCTCCGCCGGCAACCGCTCGCACAGCCCGGAGAAGTTCGTCGCTGACAGACGATTTGAGGACATACCCTTTTACGCCGCATTGCAAAGCCTTATGGACAAAACCCGCGTCTGAATACATGGAAAGAAGCAGGATATGTGTTGGGAGTTTTAAGTCGCGGATATGTTCGGCTGCCTGGATGCCGTTCAGGCGCGGCATCATAATGTCCATGATCAGCACATCCGGCTTAAGTTCCTGAACCAACTCCACAGCTTCCTTTCCGTTGGAAGCTTCGCCGAGAATATGAATATCGCCTGCCTTCTCAAGAAGGGCGTGGATGCCTGCCCGTACCATCAGGTGATCTTCGGCGATCAAAACCTGTATCACGATGACTCCTCGAGCTTATTTTGATGAGCTGGCATGGGGAACTGTGCTGTAAGGATAGTACCGCGCTTTTGCATGGAGCTGATGGAAAACCTTCCGCCTGCAATGGTCACTCGCTCACGCATTCCTGAAAGCCCGATGCCATTTGACTGCAATTCTCCTGTCGAGAAACCCTGACCGTTATCCTGCACAGTCAGAATGACATTGTCGTTCTCCAGGCTCAAGTCCACCCAGACATGACTCGCATTGGCATGTTTTACGATGTTGCTGAGCGCCTCCTGAAGAACACGATAGAGAGTGATATTGTAAATATCTGGCAGGATGGGTAACGCCTCTTCGACTTCGAAGCTGACGGGTAAATGCGTCCGGCGGGTGAACTCCGCGCAATATGTCTGCATCGCAGCCTGAAGGCCGAGCGCGTCGAGCACAGGTGGGCGCAGGTCCTGAGCCATCCCGCGGATCTTGATAAAGATTTCATAGGTTTGATCGTGCAGAGTCTGCAGGCGCTCGAACAAGGTCTCCGGCGGGATGAATAGATCATCCTGCAAGTTGCGAAGGGAGATCATGTGTATGGTCAGCGCCTGGCCAAGATCATCATGCAGTTCCCTCGAGATGTGCTGGCGCTCTTTCTCCTGCGCGGCGATCAGGCGTTCCGTCATTTCATGGAGGTTCTCCCGTTGTTCCTTCAAGGTGCGGTAACGGTTCAGGCGTGTAATGGTGCGGACTCGCGCCATCAGCTCATGACGGTCGACAGGTTTGATCAGGAAATCATCTGCCCCGCATTCGATTCCCTTGAGCAGGGAGGCACGATCGTCCAGGGCGGTGAGAATGATGATGGGCACCTCGGCAAGCTGAGGCGTGGAACGGATGCGCCGGCAGGTCTCGAAGCCGTCCATTCCGGGCATCATCACGTCCAGCAGGATCAGGTCTGGCTGAAGGTGACTCAGGATTTGCAGGGCATGGAACCCATCTTCTGCCAGCTCGAGCTGATACTCCTCCAGTTCGAGCATAGCGACCAGAGTTTCCCGGGCGCTTTCGTTGTCATCGACGATGAGAATGGTACTCATGAGGGGTTTGCCTCCTGAAATAGAAGGTTCTGGATCGTTTTTACAAGAGTCTTCAGATTGACTGGCTTGCTCATATATTCGTCCATCCCCGCATCCAGACAGCGCTGACGGTCGTTCGGCATGGCGAGAGCTGTGAGTGCAATGATGGGTATATCTTTAAATTCGGGATCGCTCCTGAGTTTTTGTGTCGTTTCAAATCCGTCCATGCGAGGCATCTGGATATCCATCAGGATAATATCGGGATGCGTCAGTTTTGCCTGCTCGAGACCGTCGATGCCATCCTGTGCAGTGACCAGCTTGTAGCCGGCCATTTCGAGATAATCTGCCAGCATCATGACTACCTCGCGCGTATCTTCGATCAACAGGATGGTCGGCCGGTCGGCGTTCGGATCGATAGCCTGGAACTTTCCTGTATTCCTCAGCCTGGCTGCGATATCGCCGGCCAGGGCTGGCTCCCAGGGCACCTGGATGATGAAACGGCTTCCCTCGCCTGGCTGACTGATTGCGTGCA
>DATFET010000144.1:0-10398 GCA_035250835.1 Anaerolineales bacterium | reverse complement strand
CGTTTGTTTCGCGTGACCGGAAAAGAAGAATATCTCGAGCTGGCGCGTCGATTTCTTGAGCGACGCGGCCGCAATCCATTTTTCTCGCTGCATCTGTTGAGGCAGCTTAGGAGTTACAGAAAGCGGAAAGCATACGTGGATGAACTGAAAAGTTCCTATCTTATGGAGCACCCTGAACACAAGTCATTTCGGCTGCCTGGCGATAATTATGCCAAAAAGCCGCGATTCAGCCGGCAGCGCTGGTATCTCAACGCCTTGAGCGGGTTGTACGCGCAACAGCACGCGCCCATTCGCAGTCAGACCGCGCCTGTCGGGCACAGCGTCCGCTTTGGATATCTCGAAACCGCGATCGCCATGCTCCTGCGCGCCGAACCTGACGAGAAGCTTACACATACACTGGAGCACGCCTGGGAGCGGATGGTCACCCGCCGTATGTACATCAGCGGTGGACTGGGTTCTGCACCGGAGATCGAAGGCTTTGGCGGCGATTTTGACCTTGATCCCGAATATGCCTACGCCGAAACCTGCGCCTCGATTGCCAGCCTGTTGTGGAACTGGGAGATGGCGCTGCTCACGAAGGAAGCGCGCTATAGCGATCTATTCGAATGGCAGCTGTACAACGCAACGACTGTTGGAATGGGACAAAACGGAGACACTTACCTTTACAATAATCCGCTTGAAGTCCATCACGGTGTGACGCGTCAAGGGTGGTATGTGGTCCCCTGCTGCCCGTCCAACCTTTCGCGCACTTTTGCCGATCTGGGGAAATACATCTGCTCATTCGATGAAAATAACCTGTGGATTCATCAATTCATCAGCAGTGCAATGACTTTCGATATTGATGCACCCGTGAAGCTCAAAATGGAATCTGAATTGCCGTGGAATGGGAAGGTGCTGATTCGCATCACTCCAGAGACGAACAGGGAGTTCAAACTTCATTTGCGCATGCCTTCATGGAATTTTCCCGCTCAGGAGGGCGACCAGGATACCGCCTCGGGCTACGACCCCCGCAAAGCTCATTATGAAACAATTCACCGCGTCTGGTCCTCTGAAGGAGAAATATTGGAATTCGACTTTGACATGTCGGTCAGACTGCGACAAGCTCACTCGAAGGTCAAAGGACATGCAGGTAAAGTCGCCTTAACACGCGGACCTCTGGTCTACTGCCTCGAAAGCGTGGATAATTCCAATGTGGACATTTTCACAGCACGGGTAGATCCTGCTTCACTGCATGATGAATTTGTTTCCAATTTGCTGGGTGGCTGTGTTGTCATTGACGGTAAAACGACAGATGGCAGACCACTGAAATTTATCCCTTATTTCCTGTGGGCAAACCGCGGCGAGTCGCAGATGACAGTGTGGGTGAACTGCACGCGATGACCGTGACTTCTTTACGGAATCTGGTTCACATCGTACGGCGTGACCTGATAGACATAATAGTTCAGCCAATTCGAGTATAAGAGATTCGCGTGCCCGCGCCAGCGGACGGTGGGAGGCTGCGTTGGGTCGTCATGAGGATAATAGTTGCGTGGGACATGAATCGGCAATCCCTTATTTACATCGCGATCATATTCGCCTTTAAGCGTGAGTGGATCGTATTCAGAGTGGCCCGTGATGAAGAGATGACGTCCGTCTCTTGAGCCGACGATGTATACACCCGCATCATCCGATTCGGCCAGGAGCTGCAGATCGCTGACTTTCTCGATGTCCCCGCGGCGGATCTCAGTGTGACGCGAGTGCGGGGCGAGGAAGATGTCGTCGAAACCGCGCAGCAGGCTCTCTGTCCGCGAGAGGACGCGGTGCTCATAGACGCCGAACATCTTACCGGGCAGGTCAAACTTGGGAACGCCGTAGCGGTGATAGAGTCCAGCCTGCGCGCCCCAGCAAATATAAAACGTGGACTCGACATTTGTCTCTGCCCAGTTGAAGATCTGGGTGAGTTCGCTCCAGTAATCCACCTCTTCAAAAGGCATTTGTTCCACCGGCGCGCCCGTGACGATCAGTCCGTCGAATTTTTCATTCTGGATGGCGTCGAACGTGAGATAGTGATTGAGCAAATGATCGGCGTCCGTGTTTTTGGAATCGTGCGTGGCAGTATGCAGAAGCGTGACTTCCACCTGGAGTGCAGAATTCGAGAGCAAACGCAGAAGCTGCGTTTCGGTGGCGACCTTGGTGGGCATGAGATTCAGAATCGCAACACGCAGCGCGCGGATATCCTGATGGACAGCGCGCTCTTCGTCCATAACGAAAATATTCTCGCGTTCAAGCGTTGTGCGGGCGGGGAGTGTGTTTGGAATTTTTACAGGCATGTTAATCCAAGTAAGAATTGTGAATGATGAATTTCAGGCGTTTCGATTTCGCTTTGCTGTTTTTACAGAAGCGCCAAAGATCGCCGTCAATTCATCATTCTCTTTTTGTAGATCGATAAGTCGCTCGGCTGGCATAATCCCGCTCTCAGCAAGTAGCTCGAGCCAGTATCCGGTTTCGTCCAGTTCTTGTAAACTGCCTTCCATCTTGCTTATGAAATCTGCTGGAGATTTTGCACGGCAAGCTTCTCGATACTGTGCTCCAATTGATGTTCCACTGCGCAGGATCTGTTTTTCGAGAACTTGCGCTTCGCCATTATTCGGCAAAGCCTGATACAACTTAATAATGCGAAGCGCATATATCTTCGTGCGGTTTTTGAGATCAGTTGGATCGTTTGGCATCGTTAATTTGTTCCTGATAGGTTCACTAATTCATCATTCCTCATTCATCAATCATCATTTATAAGCGCCCGCTCCAGATCCCAGAGAATATCCTCGATATCCTCCAGCCCAATAGACAGACGGATGAAATCAGGGCTGACTCCCGCAGCTTTTTGTTCTTCCTCTGAAAGCTGGGAATGGGTCGTGCTGGCAGGATGAATCGCAAGGGACTTTGCATCGCCAAAGTTCGCCACATGACTGAATAGCTTCAGGTTGTCGATGAACTTTGCACCTGCTTCACGTCCGCCTTTGACGCCGAAGCCGAGCACAGAGCTTGGACCTTTTGGGAGATATCTTTTCGCCCGTGCATAATCGGGATGGTTGGGCAATCCTGAATACGTGACCCAGTTCACATTGGGATGGTCGGACAAAAACTCAGCCACAGCCTGCGCGTTTTTCACATGACGATCCATGCGCAGGGACAATGTTTCCAATCCCTGGATAAACATCCATGAATTGAACGGCGACTGGCAGGTTCCCAGATCGCGCAGTATCCCTGAACGTGCTTTTGAAATGAATGCCAGCGGACCAAAGTCTTCTGCGTAGACCACATCGTGATAGGAAGGGTCAGGTGTGTTGAAATTCTTGTGGCGCTCGCTCTTCGCCCAGTTGAACTTTCCACTATCCACGATCGCGCCGCCGATTGAGGTGCCGTGTCCGCCAATGTATTTGGAGGTGGAATGAGTGACGATGTGTGCGCCCCATTCGAACGGACGACAAAGGTATGGGGTGGCGGTCGTGTTGTCGATCATCAAGGGAATACGAAACTCCTCCGCGATCTTTGCCACTTCCTCCAGCGGGAAAATATTCGCAAACGGGTTGCTGATGGTCTCGCCGAACAGAAGCTTTGTATTCGGCTGAATTGCGCGGCGGAAGTTTTCCGGGTTGGATGGGTCAACCAATGTCACAGTGATCCCCAAACGTGGAAACGTGTATTTGAACTGACTAATCGTCCCGCCGTACAACGTAGATGAAGAAACGATGTGATCGCCCGCTTCGCAGATGGCAAAAATGGCAGTTGTCTGGGCGGCATGACCTGAGCTCGTCTCCACCGCGCCAACCCCGCCTTCGAGATCGGCAATTCGTTTTTCGACAATATTCGAGGTCGGGTTGCCGATGCGGGTGTAAATATTTCCCGCCTCCTGTAAGGCGAACAAACGCGCCGCGCGGTCCGTGCTTTGCAGGTCATAGGCAGTGGTTTGATAGATCGGCGCGGCGCGGCTGCCCGTAGTCGTTTCAGGGTCGTACCCGGAATGCAGCTGTCGAGTTGTGAAACCAAATTGTCGTTGTGTTGTGAGCATAGGACTCTCCTTGGTTTGGTTTACCCGCCCGATCAGAAGAGTTTTCCCTCACCCTGGCCCTCTCCCAAAGCGAGAGGGAATTGGTTAAAAAATACCTCTTCTGAAAGTACAAGAAGAGGCGCATACAGAACCATCCTCTCATCTTCCAGATAATGAATGGCATTGCCATTCTTATTTGCCGAAATTGGCACCGTACTCGCTGTCAGCAAAACGCTGATTGCTGATGGCTAATCGGTTGCCGAGGTTTCAAAGGGTCGGTCCCTCCACCTCTCTGGATAAGAGCGAGTATTTGATTGTTAGCGGGAGTTTATATCACAAAAGATTTTCATTGACAAGCAGCTCTGCATTATAGATCGACGCGCCGGCCGCGCCGCGAATCGTATTGTGAGAGAGGACAACGAATTTCAGGTCCAGGATGGGGTCGCGACGGACGCGTCCGACCACGGTCGTCATGCCTTTTCCTGTTAAACGATCGAGTCTCGGCTGGGGACGATCCGCTTCATCACGGACCTCGATCACGGGGCGCGGGGACGAGGGCAGATCCCTGGCTGACGCATGCGCCGTGAAATCGCGCAACGCCTGAAAGGCATCTTCAGGCTCCGCATGTTTCTCCAACCCAATGCTTGCACAGACCGTATGACCGTCGATCACTGCGACGCGATTGGTGTGGACACTAAACGTGGTATTTGCCAGTTCGATTTTGTTATCATTCAATTTTCCGAGCATTTTACGCGGTTCCCATTCCACTTTTTCCTCTTCCCCGCCATTGGCAACATTCGGGATGATATTGTCCAAGATGTCGAGCGAAGGGATGCCGGGGTAGCCTGCGCCGGAAAGCGCCTGGAGCGAAACTGCAAGGACCTTCTTCACGCCGAACGCATCGTCGAGCGCTTTGAGTGCAATGGTGAGACCCGTGCTCGTGCAATTTGGATTGGTCACAATGCATCCGCTCCAGCCTTTGTTCCTGCGCTGGTGTTTGACAAGATGGATGTGATCTGCGTTGATCTCAGGCAGCAGCAGTGGAACATCCTCGCCCCGTCGATAGGACGATGCGTTGGAACAGACAGCCGCGCCCGCCTTTGCAAACTGCGGCTCGAGATCTTTTGCGATCTCAGTATGCAGTGCTGAGAAAACAATTTTTGCCTCGATGCAATCGGTCGTCGCGGGGACGACAACTATATCCCTTGCGTAATCGGGCATCGGGTCATCCAATACCCAGCGGGCGGCTTGCGAATATTTTTGTCCGACTGAACGATCGGATGCGGCGAGTGCTGCAACTTTGAACCAGGGATGCTTGTCCAGCAGCGAAACGAATCGCTGACCGACAGAGCCTGTCGCGCCGAGCACGGCGACGGGGATTTGGGATGACATAATCATTTCTCCTTTGATTTACACGCCGTTGGTCGAGTGGTTCTGCGCAAAGCAGTGCGGAGACGAAGAACCGTATCGAGACCAACATGTTACATGTAAATAAAATATTTCTTGAAATGTGATGGTTTCGATACGCTCTGCGACGAGCATCGCAGAGCTACTCAACCACCGAGGCTTAACTGACAATTAATTGATGCAGCGCCTGCACGGCACACTCCGTATCGGCGGTATCCACAACGAGACTGATGGACACTTCCGATGACCCCTGTGCGATTGCCAGGACATTGACTCCGCTGTTGCCAAGCTGGCTGAAGACTCGGCCTGCCACGCCAACGGTGTGACGCATCCCTGCGCCGACGACGGTAACGATCGACACATCCTCTGTGGACCAGACGCGGTCGATATCCTCATCTTCGATCTCATGGACAAATGCTTTTTCGAGTGCATCGAGTACAGAGGAGGCTGTCTCCGAAGGCACTGCAAAACAAATGGACTGTTCCGAAGAGGCCTGCGTAATGAGCGGAACACTGGTGCCCGTGGACGCCACCGCGCCGAACGCCCGCGCTGCCACGCCAGGGACTCCGAGCATGCCGCGCCCTTCGATGGTCACCAGCCTTTGGCTGCGGATGGCGGTCACGGCCTTGATGACCTTTTCGGGTTTGTGCGTCTTGCCGTTGCTGCCTGCGGCGTGTCCGTTGGCGGTCAGGCGCGTGCCGGGGTGGGATGGGTTGAACGTGTTGCAGATCCTGAGTCCGATGCCGGCCTCTACAACAGGACGGATTGTTTTCGGATGCAAAACTTTCGCTCCGTAATACGCAAGCTCTGCAATTTCGCCGTAGCTGATCTCAGGCAGGGTCTGCGCTTCCGGCGCGATGCGTGGATCCGTGGTCATCACGCCGTCCACATCCGTCCAGATCCAGACGTCGTTAGCCGGTAATACCGAGCCAATGATCGCAGCCGTGTAATCGCTGCCTCCGCGTCCCAGTGTGGTGATCGTACCTTCGGGAGTAGCACCAAGAAAACCGGTTGTGATCGGAATCATTCCCTGCTCCATCAATGGATTTAATGTCGACCTGGTTTTTTCGGTTGTGACTTTGAAATCGGGATGTGCATTTTGATAATGCGCGTTCGTGACGATGAACTCAGTCGACTCGATCACCCTGGCTTTGAGTCCCGCATCCTGGGCAACAGCCGCCAGTAAGCGGACATTCATTCTTTCCCCCAGAGAGGCAACCGCGTCCAGCGCCCGCGGACTGGCTTCGCCAAGCACGGCGATCGCCTTACACAAATCCACGAAGGAGACGATCAGGGAATCGATCTGCATTTTTGTATCTTCGCGCAGCTCTTCATCTTTGATGATCACATCTGCGGCGGAGAAGTGTTTTCCCCTTAGCGTGGATTCGGCATCTGGCAACGAATCAATATTTCCCTGCGCGGCGAGTGAAGCGGATTTCAACAGCAGGTCTGTCACGCCAGCCATCGCCGATGTGACCACCACTACGCGCGGGTATTCCTCGTGGGTATCCCTGATGATCCGCGCGGCCTGGCTCAGTGCGTCGATTGATCCAACCGACGTACCACCGAATTTCATGACCAACGTTTGTTTTTGCATATTGTTCTCCTTTTGGCCTGGACCTGACAGGTCTCCGCGCAAGTCTAATGGTTGATGATCTCTGTCCACGCGAATCTCAGTGAAGGTTAAGATGCGCTAAAGACCTGTCAGGTCTGAATTTTCAGGTAAATAAAAACGCCCCACGTTTCCGTGAGGCGTTGTGTATTTCGAGATAACTTTTGTTCAGTTACTTCTACCCATGCACAATTTCCTCACGGAAAGCCCGGGAGGTCGTCATAGTCATGGTCATGCTGAAGTGAGCTGATTTCATATTGAGCGGTATTCTATGCTATGGAGGGGAAATGGTCAAGAGGGAGAATCTGGCTTCGGGAAATGTTTCATAAATTCATTGAAATAATATCTTGATTGTTCTTCCGAACCAAGAGCAATATCGATCATCATTCGTAAACTCGCTATTCGACCAGGTATTATCTTCTTTTACTTCCATCCGCATAAAATCGGGGTCTATCTGCATTTCGACATTGATTATCCACCATCGCTCAATCTTAGCCAACAACGAAATCGTGTCGTTGAATCGGTCTGCAAAATCTGCGGGCAGGCCCTCTGATAACATACGAGAAATTTCATGAGCAATATCATTACGACGTTGCTTCACTTGATTAAACAGAGCAATGTCATCATCTGTAATAGCTTGAGCTTCTCGTAACCATTGAAGAGATGCATAGAGTGGACTTTTATTCTTACCGAGTATATCTGAGTAATAAATCGGGTCGATTATGTCATTTTTTCCATCAAAACCTGTAATATAAAAATCCCTTACTCGGCTTATTATGGAATCTTTTAGAATCTCATAGGTAGCAATATAAATTGATGCCAACATCAGGTTGGGTCGGAGAACTTCGGGATTCAAAAAACGTTCCCAGTTTTTCCTAATATTGTCACTCATCAGGACGAAGTATACTGCACATCAGATTGACATACTCGCAAAACACTGCTCTCCGAATCTGACAACTCTGTCCCTTGACTTATTTCCGATTAAGCCTATAATCGGGCGAAATACCTAAAACAAATATGAATTCAATCTTCGGCCTCTCCCTCTCCCTTATTATTGTCGTCCTGCTTGCGGTCCTGATTATCAAGGATCAATTTGTGGTTAGGATGGCATCGGTGAGAGTGAAGAAATAACAAACACCTTGCAGGAGCAAAGAGCCGCCCTAACCACGGGCGGTTTTTTGTTACTCCGCTTCGATTGCGCCGCCAACGAACGGCGGCGCCGCTCAGCGCGAAATAAAGAAGGAACAATGAGGAATTTATGTCTGATCTAAAAAAGAACAGCCATGCCATCACCAGCGGACCCAATCGTGCGCCGGCGCGCTCCATGCTCAAAGCCGTGGGCTTCACCGACGATGACCTGCGCAAACCGATTGTGGGTGTGGCGAGCACGTGGATTGAAATTGGCCCGTGTAACTATCACCTGCGCAGACTCTCGCAAAAAGTGAAGGAGGGCATCCGTGCGGCAGGTGGGACGCCGATGGAATTCAACACGGTATCCATTTCAGACGGGATCAGCATGGGCGCGGAAGGGATGAAGGCCTCGCTCATCAGCCGTGAAGTCATTGCAGATTCGATCGAACTCGTAGCGCGCGGCAACCATTTCGATGCCATCGTCTGCCTCTCAGGCTGCGACAAGACGAATCCCGGTGTGATGATGGCGCTCGCCCGACTCGATATCCCTGGCCTGGCGTTGTACGGCGGCTCGATCAACCCGGGCAAGCTCGGAGAAAAATCTCTGACAATACAGGATGTTTTTGAAGCAGTAGGGGCATATTCAGCGGGGAAGATCAGCGAACAGGAATTTATGGATGTGGAAAATTTTGCCTGCCCGGGCTCAGGCGCATGTGGAGGACAGTTCACCGCTAACACGATGTCCACGATTATGGAGTTTATCGGCATCTCTCCAGTTGGATTCAATAGTATCCCTGCGATGTCGGACGAGAAAGACCGGGTCGCATTTGAAACAGGGAAACTGGTAATGGATATGCTTCGTGAAGATTTGCATCCCTCTCAGATTTACACACGCAAAGCCTTCGAAAACGCGATCACGTCTGTCGCCGCAACCGGCGGCTCGACCAACGCCGTTCTCCACCTCCTGGCCCTGGCGCGTGAAGCCAGCGTTGATCTGCACATTGATGACTTCGATACGATTTGCTCGCGCGTGCCTCTGATTACAGACATCAAACCATTCGGTAAGTACATGGCAGCAGATATGCATGCAGCAGGCGGCATCCCATTTTTAATGAAACGCCTGATGGATGGCGGCTATCTGCACGGCGATTGTATTACTGTCACTGGCAAGACGATAGCCGAAGCCTCACAGGCCGGCGTGGAGACACCCGGTCAGCAGGTGATCTATCCACTGGAGAAACCAATCAAGCCTAACGGTGGACTCGTCATTTTACATGGCAACTTATCTGAAGAAGGAGGAGTCCACAAAGCCGCAGCAAATAATATCAGGCAGTTCACGGGTCCCGCGCGCGTGTTCGAGCGTGAAGAGGATGCAATGCAGGCAGTCACCGAACAGAAGATCAAATCGGGCGATGTAGTTGTCATCCGCCACGAAGGCCCAAAGGGCGGACCTGGAATGCGCGAGATGCTTGGGGTCACGGCGGCCATCGCCGGCGCGGGTCTGAGCGAGGACGTCGCCTTATTGACCGACGGACGTTTTTCAGGCGCCACGCGCGGCATCTCGGTTGGGCATATCGCGCCAGAGGCCGCAGTTGGCGGGATGATCGCTTATGTCAAGGATGGTGATCTCATTACGATTGATGTGGATAAGCGCGAACTATGTGTGGAAATTTCGGAGGCTGACCTTGCAGAACGCAAACAGAGATGGCGCGCTCCCGAACCGCGTTACAAAAAAGGTGTGATGGCAAAATACGCGCGCAGTGTGTCATCGGCAGCGGAAGGCGCGATTACGAATTAATTGTCATTGTGCGGAGACGCTGGTTGAGTAGCCCTGAGCGGTTTTTGCGATGGGCGTATCGAAACCAAAGCGGCAAAACAATCTCCCGTTTAGCAACCCGTTCATTGTTTAGAGGAGATTGCTTCTCGCAGACTCGCAATGACGTGATGAAATGGAGCAATCATGAAGAAAAAAGGTGCAGAAATTGTTTGGGAATGCTTAACTCGAGAGGGGGTGGAAGTGGTGTTTGGCTATCCTGGCGGCGCGAACATGCCGATCTATGATGCCATGCTCAATTACCCCGTTCATCATGTGCTGGTACGTCATGAACAGGGAGCGGCTCACATGGCAGATGGATACGCGCGAGCTTCGGGCAAAGTTGGCGTAGCGATGGCGACTTCAGGTCCCGGCGCGACCAATCTGGTGACAGGCATTTGTACTGCG
>DATFET010000141.1:0-2846 GCA_035250835.1 Anaerolineales bacterium | reverse complement strand
AATTCAATGCACTGTCCGAACTGTAACAGCCAATGGCGCGCAGCTGAATATGATATGGCGGAGGTTTCGAAGACCTTCCCCCAAGAGATCAGGGACCGCCCTTTCGATCTCTGGCGTTATCAGGAATTGCTGCCCATCCATAATCCAAATCCCACGCTGCGGCTTGGTGAAGGAGGGACGCCTCTGATCCAGGCGGCGAATTTGGGTATGATGCTGGGTTTGACCAACCTGTTCATCAAGGATGAACGACAGGGTCCTACCTCCTCTTTTAAGGACAGGCAGGCGGCGGTCACGATTGCTGCGCTGAAAGAGGGCGGTGTGACAGAAATGGTCGCAGCCTCCACAGGTAATGTCGCCATTTCGTTGTCCGCGTACGCGGCTCGAGCCGGGATCAAACTATGGGCTTTTGTCACCAGCCTTGTTCCCGGGGTCAAGATGCGAGAGATCGCCTTATACGGCAGTCAGGTGGTGAAAATTACCGGGTCCTACGACCAGGCAAAACAGGTTGCTGCGGAGTTTGCGCGTCAGCGCGGTTTGTATCAGGATATGGGTGCACGTACGGTTACAGCTGTCGAAGCGATGAAAACCATCGCATTCGAGATCGCCGAACAGCTCACCATGCAGATGGGACCGCTCCCCGATTCGACAACAGAGAAACCAAAATGGCGTACTCCCGACTGGTACATCCAGGCGGTGAGCGGCGGCATGGGACCGATTGGTGTCTACAAAGGTTTTACAGAATTGAGAGAACTCGGTATTATTAACCACATCCCGGCACTTGCGCCCATTCAAGCAGAGGGATGTGCTCCAATGGTGCTCAGTTGGAAGATGGGCCTTGAAAAAGCTGAACCCGTTCTATCACCGAAGACTCACATCGAAACGTTAGCCACTGGCGACCCCGGCCGCACGTATACAATGCTGCAAAACCAGGTCAACGAAACTCATGGAGTGTTCGAAAGCGTCAGTGACGAGGAGGCATTTCGCGCCATGCACGTGCTGGCAAAGATGGAAGGCATTTCTGCCGAACCAGCCGCAGGTGTCGCTTTTGCAGGATTGTTCAAGCTCGTTCGCGCCGGCATCATAAAGCCAACAGATACAGTTGTGGTTAATTGCACCGGCCACACTATGCCTGCCGAACAATTCCTCTTTGGTGAAAACTGGACCCGGGATGTGGATCTCCAGGTCAAGGTGGAGCAATCACCAACCCCGCAGGAGGGATTACTTTCCGCCCTCAATAATGTGACGCCAAACCGCTTCCCGCGGGTCCTCGTGGTGGATGATACTCCCGAAGCGCGCCGTCTCATCCGACGGATTCTTCAATCACAGGGTGATTTCGAGATTTACGAAGCTACGAACGGCCGCGAAGCCATTGAGCTTGCGAACCTTGTAGGTCCCGACCTGATCATACTGGACTTGATGATGCCTGAGGTCGACGGCTTTGCCGCACTCGATGAACTACGCAGCAAGCCACAGACTGCAAACATCCCTGTAATTGTCGCCACAGCCAAGGAGCTCACGGTGGATGAAAAAAGTCGCCTGCAGGGGCAGATCCAATCGCTGATGATGAAGGGCGATTTCCTGAATGACGAATTTCTGGATGAGGTTCGCTCACTGATCAAGTAGAACGCTGCCTGTGAGACCTAGGACAGACTTAAAAATGATGCGCTTTATTATTGTGTGTTGATCTGGTTTGAGAGGTATTCAGGACAATTCCAAAATGCAAAAAGGCCGTCTCACCGGGATCAATGCCGCGCTCATTTCCGCATTCTTTCTTGGTCTCGCTCCTGTCTTTGGCAAAGCAGCAATGGGTCCAGGCGGATTTTCACCGTATGCTGTTGTGGCATTGCGTACCGGCCTGGCGGCATTGCTGCTTCTCTCGATTATGGTCTTGATCCGACGCCAGTTTCTCTACATTTACCCGGCGGGACTGATTGGGTGCATGATCGCTGGCGCAGTGAATGGGATAGGTTCCATTTTTTACTATGTCGGCTTGAGCAAGCTCAATGCAAGCCTTGCACAGATGCTGTACGCACTTTATCCATTCTTTGTGGCTTTTTGGCTTCTATTGGATAAACAGGTTCCTTCCAGACTCACCATATACAGAATTTTCATTGCCATCATTTCAGCTTTCCTCCTGACCCGAGCGTCATCGGGAGATATTGACCCGTGGGGAGTCGCGTGCATGTTGATCGCGGCCGCGCTGTACGCACTCCATTTGCCGATCAACCAGCGGGTCCTGTACGATGTGCCTGCGCCAACTGTGACGGTTTATACTTTACTTGCCATGAGCTGCATTGTCATCCCAGCCTATTTCCTCTTCGATCGCTCCTGGCCCGCGGGTAACCCACCCTGGGCGCCGGTCCTGGCACTCACAATGGTGACTTTCTTTTCCAGGCTCTTATTGTTCCTTGGGGTAAAACACATCGGAGGGATGCAGACCGCCATGCTTGGACTGGGTGAACTTCTCGTTGCCATACTGTTCAGCCACCTGCTGCTTGGTGAAGATCTGACTCCGCTGCAATGGCTGGGTACTGCGGGGCTGGGGATCAGCCTCCTGCTTGTCTGGTTCGAGAAACCGGTATCGAACCCGGTTCATCCAAATGGCCTGTTAAGCTGGCTCCAGCCGCCAGACTTCCCTGCTGATTATTACAAACACTGATGCTTGTTAATGAAGCGGGATTGAACGTGCCAAACAATTTACACAAATTGCCTCAATCAGTCGGGCATTCAACATTGCTTTGATGTCTTTCACAATCTCAGAAACAGAGATTCTCGGTACTGTCAGCAAAGCTCACAATAAACTTCCCTTCACTAAATTCAATTTTCGCCACATTGCACTTGCCTGC
>DATFET010000137.1:0-2840 GCA_035250835.1 Anaerolineales bacterium | reverse complement strand
GGAGACCGTCAGGCCGACGACCAGCCCGAGCGTGTACAGTCCGTTGACCAGCCGCTGGCCGAACTCTGTTTTCGAGGCGAAATCCTCGTTGACGTGCAGGGGCTGCGTGTTCATCGTCAGCGCGGAGAAGAGGACGTTATCCATTTCGGTAACGGTGCGTCCCAACGCGTGCTTGAATTTCATCCCAACTTCCAGTTCGTCAAAATATTTACCGGGCATATAAACTCCTTGTCAAGCGTCGAACGTCAGGTCAGACGCTGGACATTTGACTTTCGACAGCGATCAGCATTTGCTCTCGTTCCACCGTTTGTCCCTGGTTGACAAATAATTTCTTTACTATTCCATTTTGCGGGGACTGTATTCGAATTTCCATTTTCATGGCTTCGAGCAGCATTAATGTCTGGCCCTTCGTCACCGCATCCCCTTCGCTGACGTTCACGGCGCGGACCTGCCCGGGCATGGGCGCAGTCAGATCGCCCGCGGCGTGGTGACCACCTCCAGTTTTGCGCGCCCCCGAGGATTTGGTCAACAAAATAGTCTGACCGTTCACGGTTACCCATCGATTGGCATTATCGTAAGAGATATAGGCAGTGACGCGCTTTCCGTCGATGAGCAGCTCCAGTTTTCCTTCTTTCGCCTGGAGGATTTCAACGTCAAAAGATTTATCTCCCATCGTGACGCGATAGAATTTGCCTGATGGCGTCAGGTCGATGGGGAAGGATTTGGAATCATGGTCAAAAGTCAGCTTCATATGTAATTACATGGTCGAGACGCAAGCAGTCGAGACCACCAGTGTCATTTAATTTCTAAACCCGCTCGCGGCTTTCCACGGACTATACGGATCGATTTCGCTTGAACCAGGAACCTGGAACCTGGAACCTGGAACAATATGCTCAGCAAGCGCTGCGGCGAGGATATGGAGTCCGACAGCCTGCTGCCGATCTTCCAGAAGCGAGCTTCTGGATTCCACAAGGGACTCCAAATTTTTTTCCACCCAGCTGGTCGTGACCCGTCCATTTGTAAAATCGGGATGCGCTAATACAGTTTGCAGGAAGTCAATATTGGCGACAACCCCATGAACGACAAAATCCCTCAATGCGGCTTGCATCCGTTGAATCGCTGATGTACGATCTTCGGCGTGGACGATTAACTTTGCCAGCAGGGGATCATAGAAATGCGTCACTTCACTGCCCACAGTGAAACCCGAATCGACGCGGATGCCGGGTCCGCGCGGTTCGATGAATTGCAGGAGCTTGCCGGTGCTGGGTAAAAATCCATTGACGGGGTCTTCGGCGTAGACGCGGCACTCGATGGCGTGCCCGCGCTGGATGAAGTGGGACTGATCGAAGGGAAAGCGCTCTCCATTTGCAACGCGTATCTGCCAGTGGACAAGGTCAATGCCAGTCACAAGCTCCGTTACGGGATGCTCCACTTGCAATCGGGTGTTCATTTCCAGAAAGTAAAACTTTCGGGTATCGGGATCGACGATGAATTCAACCGTCCCTGCGTTTGTGTAGTGCACGGCTTTCGCCGTCCTGACAGCGGCTTCACCCATTTCATCGCGCAATTCCGGAATCAACAATAGCGAAGGAGTCTCTTCGATGATCTTTTGATGACGTCTCTGCGCGGAGCATTCACGCTCGAAGAGATGGACGAGATTTCCGCGCTGGTCGCCGAAAACCTGGAATTCCACATGATGGGCATTCGCTACATATTTTTCGATCAACAAGCGGCCATCTCCGAAGGCGTTCAATGCTTCCCGCCGAGCAGACGCAATCGAATCATGCAGTTCACTTTCCGTGTTGACGATGCGCATTCCCTTCCCGCCTCCGCCTGCCGCAGCTTTGACGAGGATGGGATATCCAACTTCCTTTGCTGCAGTTTCAAAATCTCTTTCATTCTCCAACCCCTCAACTCCCGGGACCGTCGGCACGCCCGCTTCCTTCATACGGACCTTCGACTCGGCTTTGTCGCCCATGGCGCGGATCGACTCCGCGGAGGGGCCGATAAAGATCAGGCCCGCGGCAGCAACTGTCCCTGCGAAGGAGGCGGACTCGGAGAGGAATCCATAGCCCGGGTGAACGGCATCGGATTTTGAGTCGAGCGCGGCGCGGACCAGGACATCCGCATTCAAATAGGATTCCTTCGGTGACGCCGCGCCGATATGGATCGCCTCATCTGCCTGCTGCACATGCAGCGCGTTTTTGTCCGCATCTGAATACACGGCGACTGTTTGGATGCCGAGCTCTTTGCAGGCGCGCAGGATGCGGATGGCGATCTCGCCGCGGTCGGCAATCAGGATCTTATGGATCATTTCGTTTGAGCAGAGTCAGCAATATTCGTTCCTTGTCGGGGTTCAAGCCTGCGCGCCATGTATGGTCTGCGGGGCGCGTCTCAGCCCATGCGATCGTATCGCGGATTGTCTCCTCGAGCGGGCGGAACCTGAGCCCCGCGCCGATCGCTTTGGACACGTCCACGCGCGAGAAGCCGGCATCCTCCTCCGTGTCGGGGATCCAGACCGGCATGTCGCTCCACGGCGCGACTTCATGCTCCTTCAAAAATTCAACACTTGCCCAATGGAACGCGGCAGCACTTCCACTCACATGTTTACAGGCATCGAGCATTGCACCGAGAGACAATTCATAATCAGGTCCTGTCGCGTTATAGATTCCCGATGCGTTTTGCTCAATCAATTCGACGATGAACACAGACAGGTCACGCACATCGATGATCTGGATCGGTGTAGTGGGCCTGTCTGGCGTGATCATATCCCCGCCGCGTTTGACTCGCATCGGCCAGTAGGTGAAGCGGTCGGTTGGGTCGTGAGGTCCCACGATCAG
>DATFET010000122.1:0-3973 GCA_035250835.1 Anaerolineales bacterium | reverse complement strand
CGTCGGAAGGATCGCCGCGAAGGATCGCGAACTCCGCGTAGCGCGAGGCCGGAACGCCGTAGGTCTCGAGCACCATGGCCTCGTCGAACTCACGCAGCTCGCTGACGCAGCAAAGAGCAGAAGCTGCCTCCCTGGTCGAGTGGGCGCTAGCTCGTGGTTTTCGGGTGGCAATCGCAACCGATCCACTCCTGCCGCGCAAGGTGACTCATCATCGGATGAGGTGGGCAGGTATCGATCCACAAAGCATTGAGCTGATTTCTACCTTCGAGCATTTTCATTTTTCCAAGAATCATCCTGCCTATTATGCAGAAGTGATGGGACATCTCGGTTGGCCGGAGGGGCCCGTCCTGATGGTGGGAAATGACATCGAGCGAGATCTGGCGCCTGCACACCGGTTGGGACTGGCAACCTACCTTGTAGACGGGGATTCCGCTTCGAGTCCAGGGTTCGAGGCGGGGCGCGGCAAGTTAGCAGATCTGCGTCCGTGGCTGGAAGCCGTTAATTTGTCCGCGCTCGAACCGGCTTTCAAATCCCCTGATGCGATCCTGTCGATCCTGAACTCTACACCGGCGGTGTTAGACAGCCTGATGTCTCAACTCTCCGAGGAGGAATGGCGGTACGAACCGACGCATGACGATTGGGCAATGAATGAAATCATCTGTCATCTGCGAGATACTGAGCGTGAGATCCATCAGCTTCAGATCAACTTGATGATCGAGCGTGAAGGGGCATTTATCCCGAGGCCAGAGACGGGAATCTGGGCAAACGAACGCGAGTATCTGAATGTGCATGGATCTCTTGCACTACATGACTTTGCCGTTGCCAGGCTGGAGCTTCTCAGGCTGCTGAAGGATCAAAGCGAGGAGATGTGGTCGCGCACAGCCCGTCATGCGATATTTGGTCCGACGAATTTTCTGGAAGTAGTCGGTTTTATCGCCGATCACGACAGACTTCATATTCAACAAGCCTGGAAAGTCTTACGCAGTCTCTCCCGTTCCTATCCCTGAAAACTAAATATTTACGAGGTTTTCTGGCTGAAATTCAATAATCCTCTTTCGGAAACTGCTCGGCGCCTTGTAATCCTGCGTGTCTATTCTGTTGAAGGCGTGTTATAACGCCTAGAACTTGCGGGGCAGAAATCTGCCTCTTATCCATTCAAGGAGATAACTTTATGAGAAGAGTAGCCGTTACAGGGCTGGGCTGCATCTGCCCTGTTGGAAACGATGCGGAGGAGTCCTGGCGGTCCCTGCTGGAAGGAAAATCAGGCGCCGGGATGATCACGCGCTTCGACGCAAGCCGCCACAAGACACGCTTCGCGGCGGAAGTAAAAGGCTTTGACGGTACAGCTTTGTTTGGTCCACGCGATGCGCGTAAAATGGATCGTTTCACACAGTTCGCGATCGCTGCGACTAACCAGGCACTGGATCAATCGGGATTTAAGATCGACGAGTCAAATCGCGACCGGGTCGGTGTGTTGATCGGTACTGGCATTGGGGGAATCGGCACGCTGATGGAACAGGCCGAAGTGATGCGCGAGCGCGGTCCGGACCGGGTCAGCCCATTCACGGTTCCCATGATGATTTCAGACAGCGCGGCAGGCATGATCGCAATCCGCTTCGGCGCGCGCGGCCCGAACATGGCGCTGGCAACTGCATGCGCTTCAGGCAATAACGCCATCGGGGAGGCTTTGGAAACCATTCGACGCGGGGCTGCGGATGTGATGATCGCGGGCGCATCGGAAGCTGCCCTCGTCCCGGTCGCCATTGCCGGCATGAACGTCATGACAGCTCTGTCCACACGCAACGAAGATCCAGAAGGCGCATCCCGGCCGTTCGACAAGGACAGGGATGGATTCCTGATGGGCGAAGGCGCGGGTATATTGATCCTTGAGGAACTCGAGCATGCCCGGGCGCGCGGTGCAAATATCCTGGCTGAACTCACAGGCTATGGAACGACTGATGATGCGCATCATATCTCAGCGCCGGCTGAAAATGGAGCAGGCGCGGCGATGTCGATGAGGATTGCGCTGGAGAATGCCGGGCTCACGGTGGACGATATTGGCTATATCAACGCCCATGGCACATCCACCCCTTTGAATGACAAGAGTGAGACAGCTGCCATCAAAACGGTTTTCGGCGAGCAGGCTTATCAAATACCTGTCTCTTCTACAAAATCCATGACGGGACATTTACTGGGCGCCTCGGGAGCGGTAGAAGCCGTATTTTGCGTTATGGTATTGCGCGACGATTTTTTGCCACCCACTATAAATTATCAGACACCCGATCCCAACTGCGATTTGGATTACGTGCCCAACCAGGCGCGCAAGGCATCACCTAGGCATATCATGTCGAACTCATTCGGGTTCGGCGGTCATAATGCAACCCTGGTGATCAGTCGGTTTGAAGGATAAAAGATTATTCCGCGCGCCAGGACGCCGACGCGCTGGGTATCACAGGAGCAATCCATGCAGTATGCACATATTACCGGCTGGGGCATGTCGGCACCCGAGCCGGTCCTTACCAATGAGGATCTTTCGAAATTCGTAGATACAAACGACCAGTGGATCCGCGAGCGCACGGGCATCCACCAGCGTCATATCGCCAAAGAGGATCAATTCCCGTCCACTCTGGCCGTGGAGGCCTCGATCAAGGCGCTGACGGTTGCCAATCTGCGTCCGACTGACCTGGACCTGATCATCTGCTCCACTTCTTCGCCTGAATATATTTTTCCCGCGACTGCCTGTCTGGTTCAGGACCAGCTGGGAGCCACGAAAGCGGGTGCGTTCGATTTGCTTGCAGCATGCTCCGGATTTATCTATGCCATGAATATGGGAGCGCAGGCCATCCGCAGCGGGTCGATCAGGAGCGCGCTTATTATTGGTACCGAAACCCTGTCTCGTTTCGTAAACTGGAGGGACCGCAGTACGTGTATCCTGTTTGGAGATGGCGCCGGCGCATTTGTCTTACAGGGGAGTGACCAGCCTGGCGGCGTACTCTCAGCCGTAATGCATTCGGACGGTTCAGGCGGGGACCTGCTGACTCTGCAGGGAGGCGGGGCGCACTATCCCGCCAGTGAGGCGACTGTGCATGAGGGGAGACATTACATTCAAATGGATGGCAACGAAGTCTTCCGCTTTGCAACCCGAGTGATGGCTTCTGCGACCCAGGAAGCTCTCGATTGTGCAGGTTTAAAGCTGGATGACGTTCGCTGGATCATCCCGCATCAGGCAAATATTCGCATCATACAGGCGGCAGCGCGGGGACTCAAACTGCCCATGGATCGCTTTATCGTCAACCTGGAAAACTATGGGAACACCTCGACGGCCTCCATACCGATCGCGATGGTGGAAGCCGTGGAGAAGGGCCAGATCCAGAGAGGGGATAAGCTCGTGATGGTCGGCTTTGGCGCCGGGCTGACGTGGGGAGCCCTGGCCGCCGAATGGACCGGTCCAATCCCGAGCAAGGGACATGTACATCCTGAGCAGTATCGCAAACTGGCGCGGGTACGCTCCGGCGTCCGTCGATTCATCCGCTACATTGAGGGATTGCTTTATCGCCGCGAGTTATAACGGCCAGGGACTCAATTTTGTGGTAGGATAAGAATGAAATTTAGCAAAGGAGTGTCACATGCTTGGATTACCACGCGGCGCGGAATTGATCATCATCCTGGTCATTGTCTTGCTGCTTTTCGGGCCCGGACGCATTGGCCGGATCGCCGGGGAACTTGGCAAGGGCATCAAGTCTTTTCGTGATGGACTTGTCAGCAAGGCAGATGAAAACGAAACATCGACGGATGCAGACGGCAATATCGAACCCAAATAAGATAAAGGGCTCCCGCAGGGGAGCCTTTTATTATCGACTAGAGCAGACCTACAACAATTTCTCCAGTTCAGCTGCGGTTGTAACAGGATTTTTACAGACGAATCCTTCACACACGTAAATGGTTGCCTGATTATTTTTTAGCGGTCTATCCT
>DATFET010000098.1:0-8066 GCA_035250835.1 Anaerolineales bacterium | reverse complement strand
GACCATCCGCAGGAAGGATTTCAAGCCAGCCAGCGCGGCTGGTGAGTTGAAGAGGACCTGTTTGCCGCGGTTATCCATGATGTGACCACCCGAACTCCAGATCCATGAAGCGGCCATGTGGACAAAATCATTGAACGGATGAGGGATGATGGGCATGAGCCAGGGATTTTCCACGACGCCTAATTCAGCGAGGCAGCGTACCGTTTCCTCCAGCGCAGAGGGTGTGGCAAAGGCTGTGACCGGGCTAAGCCCTGTTTTCTCAAGCAGATCCTTTCGGTAGGCAACGATGTAGACGTAGGCGCTCAGGGGAATGCCATAGGCATTGCGGTCATCCTCTGCAACGACACTCGACCATGTGGAATGGACGAATGTCTGCTCACCACCGATCTTGTTGATGAGATGGGAGGGGATCGGACGCAGGGCGTTCATCGTCATCAGGCTGCTGACCCAGGTGGAGCCTACATGTGAGATATCCACGCCCTGTCCCTGCGTAGCGATGCCAATCAACTGAGGCCAGGCATCCCCCCAATCCATGCGCTTCAGTCGGACGTCGATTCCACTTTCCAGTTTGAACTCTGCCATCAGGCGCTCGACGGTAAGATAATCCACTTCTGCATCGGGGATCAGGGAGAATTCAATGGAAGTCATGATTGCCTCACGGAAACACTTCTAACGGATGAAACGGTATCCGCTATGTTTTTTCGGATGGTGATGGACGCTGTAAGCCCGGCTGCCTCCATGCCCAGGATCACTGCGCCGATCACGGGCGGTACGCTGAGCCGCACCAGCCGTGCATGGGGTGCAAGCCTGTGAATGGTCTCGCGCATCGGCTCGATGAGCATGGGACCGCCTTCGAACATGCTGCCCGTCATCACCACATCGAAGGCGAGATTTTCGAACTCGAGCTGGCGGATGACCGCGTTCGCGATCTCGCCCAGCTCGCGGCCGGCCCAGCGGATCAAATCGCGGGCGACTGCATCGCCCTCCTGAGCCACGCGAAAAACAAGCGGCGCAGCTTCGGCATTGACCTGATATTCATCTGTTGTGTAGCCGCGCACCAGATCCTCGGTATCCTGCGCGCCGGTATACTGGACGAATGCATCGGCCAGCGCGGTCCTGGGTCCGCGTTTGGACCAGGCGTATCCTACAATCTGCATCGCCCTGTGTATCAGTTCGGATGCGCCTGCGCCTTCGCCCATCAGCACCCCGTGACCGGTAACGCGTCCTTCGCGCTTGTGCTCGCGGTCCCAGCCCCGGCAGTTCGATCCGGTCCCCGAGACCACGACCACTCCCCAGCCTTCCTGCGAGCCTGCCACCAGCCCTGGAACGGTATCATTGACCAATAGATAGGGCGCGTTCAGCCCAAGCCGATCGATGGCATCAGCATTTGCCTGATACTCAGACGGCCAATCGTATCCTGATATGCCGAAACCGGCTCCCATGATATCCGTGCGGGTCAGGCCGGCCATCTGCAGTGCCTGCTCAAGTCCCTGCTGCATGGAGTCGAACATCCCGCCGTAGCCGACATCCTCGTGGTTGGCGGGTCCGCTTTCTCCGAACCCCAGCGCCCGTCCGGTTTCATCGACGATCAGTGTATGTGTTTTGGTAGAGCCGAGATCGGCGCCAAGGAAGTAGGGCATATTGTGTGTACCGCTTGTCTCATCAGGTATATTTTCGTTGTCGTGCAGGTGCTTTGTGCGGCACCCTGTGGATTGAAAAGGGGCGACCAATTGGGTCGCCCCTGTCGGGTCAGTTCCAGAATTGGGGCAAATGTTCTCTATGCGTTTCCAGCAGATCGTCGAGCACAGCCTGCACTTTATCCGCCTTGGGTCCGATCGGATGGACGAGCAAAGCCTGGTAGGCAGCCTCGCGGTCTCCATGGACTGCTGCCTCCACGGTGAGCAGCTCATAAGCTTTCACCACCGCGATCAGGCCAAAGCACGAGGCAGGTAATGGCTCCGCTGGCAGGGGAGTGATCCCGCTCTTTCTGACAGTGGAGGGTATCTCCAATACCCAGTCTGCAGGCCATTCCTTTACCGCGCCATTGTTCCGGGTGTTCACCACATGAGTCTCACCCAGGTCATTGTAATGAGCACTCAGTAACTGTGTAGCTACCGTTGAGTAATAGGCGCCGCCGCGCTTCATCAGGTCCGCGGGAGGTTCCTTCAGGTGCGGGTCGGCATATTCACGCAGCAGGTCTTTTTCAACTTCGATCACTTCCTCGGCACGCGAAGGCGGCCACTTTTCCTGCGCTTTTAGCTTTTTATCGGTGTGATAGAAATATTGCAGGTAATAATTGGGTATCATACGCAAGACCTCGATCGTGCGCGGATCCCACTCAGGATCGGATTCGCTTTTGAGATCGGAGATATAATCCTGAATCACCTGCGGCCAGACGTCCTCACCTTCCACTGTAAAGCCGCGGTGCCATGAAAGGTGGTTCAAACCGAGAGTCTTCAACTCGGTGTGAGCCGGATCGATCTTTTTACCGGTTGCCTTTTCAAGCCCTTCGATGATGTGCATCCTGGTCGTGATCGGCACATTGCAGACGCCCACCGCGGGGACATCTGGAGCGTATGTACTCAAAGCCTGTGTAACCAGGCCAGCCGGGTTGGTAAAGTTGACCAATATTGCGCCCTGTGCAGAAAGTTCGTGCATGTCGGATGCAATCTTAAGGATGACGGGGATGGTTCGCAGGGCTTTCGCCATGCCGCCCACGCCGGTCGTTTCCTGACCGATCAGCCCGTGACGCAGACCGAGGTATTCGTCCCGGCGGCGGGCCTCCATCTGACCGACGCGCAGTTGTGTGGTCACGTAGGAAGCGTCTCGCACGGCCTCGCGTTGATTTGTGGTCAGAACGACTTTGAAAGGTGCGCCTTTCGCCTCCACCATGCGCCGGGCAAACCCGCCAACAACTTCGAGACGCCCCTCATCGATATCCATTAACCACAACTCATCGAGCGGGAATTGATCCCCACGCGCCAGGAATCCATTGACCAGCTCAGGTGTATAGGTGGAGCCGCCGCCGATCACCGCAACTTTGAGCATGTCTATTTTTCAACCCCTGTAACCACAATGCCCTGGACGAAGAAGCGCTGGGCAAGCATAAAGAGGATCAAAGGAGCGATCAGCGCCATCAGCGCACCTGCCTGGATGAGTTGAGGCTGCTCTCCGTAAATTCCATTGAATGTGGAGAGTGCGATCGAAATCGGCCATTTATCGCGGGCGGTCGAAAGGTAGATCAGTGGACCGAAATAATCGTTCCAGGCAAACACGATATGGAACACAGTCACGGCCATCAGTGCAGGATAGGATTGCGGAATGATGACCGACCACAGCACCCGCATAGGACTGGCGCCGTCGATCATGGCCGCTTCGTCCAGTTCACGCGGCAGGGTCATGAAATACTGACGCAACAGGAATACATCAAAAGCATTTGCGAAGAATGCGGGTACGATCAGCGGCAGCCAGGTCCCCACCCAGCCGATCCTCTGGAAGAACGTATAGGTTGGGATAACCGTCACTGCTGCGGGGAGGAAAATGGTCGAGATCAATACGATGAACAGGAAATCGCGGCCCGGGAAGCGGAAACGTGCAAAACCATAGGCAACCAATGTACAGGAGATCAGCACACCGATCTCGGTCATGATGGCATAAAACGTGGTGTTCCACATCAGGCGCGGAATATTAATGGCGTTCCATACCTCTCTGTAATTCTCCCAGGTGGGGGAAAACACCCACGGTCGATCGAGGGCGCGCCACGAGACTGCACACAGGAATTCACCTTGTCCCAGATTATTCGGGTCTACAAAGGTGCTTTCCTGGCGGCCTTTCTTAACGATGCCCAGGTTTCGTGAGCTGGAGTCGGATGGGTCAAAACCTTCGCACTTCGCGATGGGAACGGTGAATACCTCGACGTTCTTTCCATTGTATTCAAACGTGGACGGCTTGGCAGGCCAGATGGGCGCTCCGACGATTGAAATCTGATCCGGGGTTTTTAGCGAGGTGAAGACCATAAAAGCAAATGGCGCCAGGAAGATGAACAATATGGCAGCAGCCAGAATCGTGACAAAGGTTGAGTTTAGACCGTTGCGCCACTTCGCGGGGGTGACCTTTATGCCTTTCTTACCGGAGGCATCAGTCGTAACTGCTTTACTCGATTGAACAGTAGAAGTAGCCATAACACAATCTCCTTACGAGCGGGACTCGCCGGCATAATACACCCAGTATTTGGCCGTGCCAAATAACAGGATGGTAACAGCAAGAATAATGGCGAATAACACCCAGGCCAGTGTGGCGCCGTACGACATATCCTGAAACGTAAAGAATGTTCTATAAATTTTCAAGTTGTAGAACATCGTAAAGCCGCCCGGCCGCCCGGTGCCGTTGTTCACCACTAGAGGAACAAGAAAATATTGAAAGATGGCCACAATGCTAAGCGTCAAATTATAAAAAATGACCGGCGAGATCATCGGGAAGGTCACCTTCCAGAAAGTCTGCCAGCCATTGGCTCCATCCACGGTCGCGGCATCATAGAGCTCTGTCGGAACTCCCTGGAGACCGGCGATCATGATTAGCATGGCGTTACCAATGCCCCAGATCCCCATGATGACGTAGGTGGAATAAATCCAGCCCCATTCACCAGCCCCGCTGTTCGCCCAGAGCGGCAGGTTTTCCCTGGCGATCCCCACCCAGAGGAGAAAACGATTGATCCAGCCGGTAGCCGGATTGAGCATGCCTCCCCACAAAAAGACCGCTGCTACAAAGGGAACGATATAGGGCATGTAAAAAAGACTGCGGAAGGTCATCGTTCCCTTGAGGTGCCTGTGATTCATGAGAACGGCCAGTCCGAGTGGCGCAAAAATCCCAATCGGCAGGGCAATCAATCCGAATGCCAGGGTCACCCACATGGCCCCCGGAGTACCCCCTCTGAACCACGAGGATGGATTCACACCGGCTGTGTCGTCATTCCACAAGGTAGCATAATTTTGAAGACCAACGAACTTGGGCGTACTTAAAATACCATCCGTAATGCTCAGATCGATGAACGTGAAGAATAAGGTAGCTACCAGGGGAATCAGTGTGAAGGCAAGAAAGCCAATCAGCCACGGAGAAATGAATAAGATCCCGTTTTTGAATTCACGACGGGCCAGCGGCGTAAGATTTCTAAAGGATCTTATAGAAGGCAAAGAATTTCGGAAACCGGAAAGCTGCTCGAACATAAGATATTCCTTTCTCTACGTGGCGAGTGTCAGACGGACCGGTGAAACCGGTCCGTCTGAATTATACACTTGCTGCTTACTTGTTATAAATGGTATTGAGGTCGTCGATCAGTTTCTGGTATTCGGCATCGAAGTCCAGCTGATCGGGAGGCGTATTGTTCAGCAGATCCAGGAATGTGGCCAGACGAGCGTTGGCTTCGATGGAGTTTGGATGATACTGCTCGGAGCTCGGGGTATCCGGGTAAGCCAGACCCTGGACGAAGACGTCCCAACTCTCGGGGGTCACGAAGGGATAATCTGCCGACTTGGTTTCGAAGAAGGCTTCGGTCTTTTCTGGAATGGCGGGCATGGCGCCGTAGATGGGCAGAAGCTTGTCGGCACCGGTGGTGATCAGGTAGGCCAGGACTTCAAAAGCTGCTTCGGGGTTCGGGGTGCCTTCCCAAATGCGGAAGGTGTCGGCATCCATACGGCCGTTCACTTCGCCATCGGGACCTACGGGCTGGATGCCCATCTGGAACTCGTTGCCGGCATCGCGGAAGTCACCCATACAGCAGGTGTACCAGGTCTGGGTCAGGCCCATTGCAGCCTTGCCGGCATTGAACACGTTACCATTGCCGAATTCAGGAGCAGCAGAAAGCGGGCCGGTTGCAATGAAAGGCTGTTCGCCCCACATGCCCTCGTAGTACCAGCGCCAGCCTTCCTTCCAGCCATCAGGGATAGTGGATTCATAGCTGCCAGGGGCATCGCCTGAGTACATTGTGGCGGCGCCATCGTAGAATGTGCCAATGGACTGAATGGACTGCCACTGGGGTGAGTAACCAACCTGGACGATCGCCGCAGGATCAAAGCCTTCCTCAGTGGAGTTGAAACCATTTGCATCCACGGTCAGAAGCTTGGCAAGCTCGGTAATGGTGTCCCAGTTCCAGTCGACTTCGCTTCCATCGGGCATGACGTACTTTTCGCCATAGGTCTGGGGAGGATAGTTGAGTCCGGCCTCATCGAACATGGATGGAACATAGTACATGGCGCCCGGGAACACGGCGAATGGCAGACCTACCTGGCCTTCCTCGGTCTGGTAGAACTCGATCAGGGCGGGATCGAAAATGGAGGTGTCAAAGCCAGAGCTTTCGATGTAGGGAGCAATGTCAAGCCACTGACCGTAGAAATCGTTCGAACCGCCCCAGCCTACAGGTCCGACGATATCAGGACCGGCGCCGGCAGCGATCTGGGTCGAAAGCGTATCGCGAGCGCTGTCGAAAGGAACGATTTCAAGGACCAGCTCAATATCATCCTGGGAGGCGTTGAAGTCGGCAACGACTTCTTCCTGTACGGTAACCTGTTCAGGATTGGTTCCGGTTCCGAGACCGACGAACCAGCGGATCTGGGTCTTGTCGCCGGAAGAGGCTGGAGCTTCGGTCGCAGCGGGTTCCTCAGCAGGGGCTTCGGTCGCAGCCGGTTCTTCGGCAGGGGCTTCAGTCGCGGCGGGCTCAGTCGGGGCACCGCCACCACATGCCGTGAGGACCATCGAGGCGATGATCAACAGGGACAGAAGGTACATAAGTTTCTTCATGGTGAGATTTCTCCTCATACTAGAATTTTGGAATAGACCGACGTGGAAGAGTAAAGGTTGTTATTGATGGAAGGATTTCACCTCCTTTGCGAATAATTTTTTGCTCATCATTCACACCCACACGAGCGTCGGTAAATGATCTCAGTAGGAAGGATGATTACTTCATCGGAGGAATGATTGTCGAGCAGGCCAAACAACCGCTCAGTGGCAATATGACCCACCTTTTCGGTGGGTGCCCGCACAGTGGTCAGTGGAGGATTGAGGAAAGGGGCAAATCCGAGATCGTCGAACCCGATCACGGAAACATCCTCAGGGATCCGAATCCCATGCTCGTGCAGGGACTTGAGCACACCGATCGCCGCGTCATCATCACCGCTAAATATAGCATCGAACGCGACCTGCCTCCCATTGCCAAGAAATTTATTCATGGCCTCATAAGCAACATCGCGTTCGAAATCACCATTCAATATTAAATTTTCATCCTCTGGAATTCCATTTGCCCGCAGGGCAGATCTGTACCCCGTTTCACGTCGTATTGAGTCTTCCTGGTAAACAGGCCCCCTGAGAAATAAAATCCGCCTCTTGCCATGCACTTTGATGAGGTGTTCCACCAGATGCTCCGTCACCAGGACATTTTCGACTGTAACACTCGGGATGGGTACCTGGGGAGGAGGGGTTCGGTGTACCAGCACCATGGGGAAACCACTGGCATGCAGTGTTTCCAGATCATCGTCCATCAGCCCGTCTGAAAAAACCAGCAAGCCATCCGTGTTGTGTGGACCGATGGGAGGTTGGGTATGATCCCGGCTGTTGGCATGGTAGGTTGCGACGATCAAGTTATACCCTTTTTTGCGTACAACCGCTTCAACACCATTCAGTAGAGGCACAAAAAAATCATTATGCAGATTATTGAGCAGCAGTCCGATCACCCGGGTTTTGCGGCTTGCCAGGTTGCGAGCGGCTGCATGCGGCACATACCTCATCCTGACGAGAACATCCTGCAGGCGCTCAGCAACCTCTGTCGAAACCGGTGCATTCTTGTTGATGTACCGGCTTACTGTTGCAACTGATACACCTGCCTCTCGTGCAACATCTCGAATCGTGACGGAAGATGAACGGCGAGTCATGTTTTGTGTAACCGTTTACTGTAACCGTTTACATTATTTCACAACTGTATTTCCGAGTCAACCAACGCTTTCCTTAAAAAATCCCTGTCTGGATCGATCTCTGTTGTTTTTGCTTATTGGATGATGTAAAGAGATACCGACTGAGGC
>DATFET010000086.1:0-6343 GCA_035250835.1 Anaerolineales bacterium | reverse complement strand
CGAGCAGATCGAGCGCGGCGAACTGGTCTACATTGCTCACCAGATGGATTATCTGGTGAAATTGTTTCCGTCATTGCTCGATAAGCAATTCCCTAATGAGAGGAAACACGGCTGAAACAAATCCGTGATTTTCCGTATAATGAGTACAGACAGAACAACAATGGTTTACACTTACCAAATCGAGGGGATCGCCTTGCAAACAGGCGATATCATCTGCACGATGAACGGCAAGCCCGATATTCTGCCGGGCGAGTTCTGGCGCTTCGTCGGCCGGCTCGTACCCGGTGATGTGGACCACGTGGCGATCTACGTGGGTCCAAATGGACGTTGTGTCGAGGCAGGAGCGCGCGGCATTATCACCTTTGACGTACCCTACGAAGGTTGGAACACCGAACGCATGGCGCTTCAACGTGGACTTTTGTTCGATACCTTTTACGGGGTTGTCTCTCCACTCGACACGCTGCAGGCCTCAGAGGATGAGGAGTTCGAACTGCGCTCGCGGGTTGCAGAATATTGCCTCGCACAGGTGGGCAAGTCTTATAACCTGAATTTCATCAACCCCGAAAAAGAGGACGCGTTCTATTGCAGTCAGTTGGCTTATAAAGCGTATCAGCAGATCGGCGTCGACCTGAACACCGGTCTCGCTATGGAACAGTTCCCTGGAACGAACACAATCATATACCCTCAGGAGATCTGGAGTGGGTTCAGTCACCGCGCGGCAATTGCAAGTAATCATTTCTTGGTAGGCAATGACAGCCCAGCGGTTGAATAAATGGGTAATTTTCTAACTCATACAGAAAATCTTACCACCTGACAGTTTGTTTCAGAAGCATACCGTGGGTTAAGCGATGCCCTGAGCGTGTCGAAGGGTAAGCGGTGCTTTTCCGCCGTACCGAATCCAGTAGTTATCAGGTAAATTAGACTTTGAATCAAACAGGTGGTTTCGATACGCCCTGCTGAAGCCTGCAGGACTACTCAACCACGGGTGTGGATAGATAAGTAGTGTATAATTATCCGCAAGAAATAAATCTATATCAGCAGTCCACCGCTGTTTGTTTTGAGGGAAACTCAATCTTTACACGTGCACGACTTCTGAAGACAAGGAACAATTTTGAACTTCGAACAATTTAATCTGGATTCCCGCCTGATGCAGGGAATCAAAGTCGCGGGCTATGAGACCGCGACTCCGATCCAGGAGGCGGCGATTCCCGCTGCTTTACGGGGTCGCGACATCATTGGCACCGCCCAGACCGGCACAGGCAAGACCGCCGCGTTCGTCCTCCCCATTCTCAACAAGCTCCTCGATGGTCCGCGCGGCATGCCGCGCGCCCTCATCGTCACGCCGACGCGCGAGCTTGCCGAGCAGATCCACCAGGTCGTGCGCGCGCTGTCCGTGGGGACCAGGCTCCGCAGCGCGACCATCTATGGGGGAGTCGGAGCGGACAAGCAGATCAAGGCTTTGAAAGACGGTGTGGAAATTCTCGTCGCCACACCAGGCCGCCTGCTGGACCTCGTCCAGCAGCGCCATGCCCGATTGGAGCGGATCGAGGTGCTGGTCCTCGACGAAGGTGACCGCATGTTCGACATGGGCTTCCTGCCCGACGTGCGGCGCATCATCAAGGCTGTTCCAGCCCAGCGGCAGACCATGCTTTTCTCCGCCACCTTCCCGCCTGAAGTTGAGCAGCTCGCCTCACAATCCCTCATTAATCCTCAGAAGATTGCGATGGGCATCAGTCGCCCGGCGCGTACGGTGACGCATGCGCTTTACCCGGTGCCATCCCACCTGAAATCCCCCCTGCTCCTGAAACTGCTCAAGCAGGTCGACAGCGAATCGGTGCTGGTCTTCACCCGCACCAAGCACCGCGCCGACAAGGTGGCGCGGCAGATCGCCCATGCGGGATTCCGCGTCACCAGCCTGCACAGCAATCGCACCCAGGGACAGCGTGAGCAGGCCCTGCGCGGCTTCAAAAGTGGACACTTCCGCATCATGGTCGCCACCGACATCGCCGCCCGCGGCCTCGATATCGACAGCATCTCGCACGTCATCAATTACGATATGCCCGACACCGCCGATGCCTACATCCATCGCATTGGACGCACGGGACGCGCCGAGCGCACGGGCGATGCATTTACCCTGGTCACGCCTGAAGATAACGCCATGATCCGTACTCTCGAGCGCATTATGGGACAGCCTTTGAAACGGGAAACCCTGGCAGACTTCGACTACTCGCTCCCCGCGCCTCCGAGACATGGTCACGCCATGCATGATGCGCGCCGCCAGGGACATGCCCAGCGCCCTGCCCCCACCCCCACCAGCTTTGCGAAGAACCGGCTGGCGCCCAGGCGCAGGAAGTAATCAACGATCGGCAGGCAGAACCGTCTCGAAGAGAGGCGGTTTTTTATCTCCATTCTTACGACAAAAGAACTTTCCTCTTGAATCTATTCCTCGCACGGTGTATAGTCAGTAAATCACGAAATAAGCGGGAGAAGCCCGAAAACAGGGGTGCGGGCATACGCCCGCACCCCTGTTTTCGGGTAACTTCTAAACTTTCATGAAGTACCGATAGTAATTATGGGAGTAAGAATAATGGAACGCTTTCTGGATCGTCATGATGCAGGCCGGCAGCTGGCTCGAAAATTATCAAAGTATGCAAATCACCCGGATGTGGTGATATTGGCGCTGCCGCGCGGCGGCGTGCCTGTTGCTTATGAGGTAGCCCGGGCGTTAAAAGCGCCATTGGATGTGATGATCGTCCGCAAGCTGGGGCTGCCCGGACACGAGGAACTGGCGATCGGAGCAATCGCATCCGGCGGGATACGGATACTGAACGAGGATATTATCGATGCACTGGCAGTGGACCAGGCAGTTCTCAATAGCGTGACGAAACGGGAACTGGAGGAGCTGCAGCGGCGTGAACGGCAATACCGAGGGGATCGTCCTGCGCCGGAGGTTCGAGACCGTACGGTAATCCTGATCGATGACGGTCTCGCCACAGGAGCCAGCATGCTTGCAGCAGTCCATGGATTGTTGATCCAGTATCCCGCCAGGATCATTGTCGCGGCGCCTGCTGCCGCACCCCAGGCGCTTAACATACTCGCACCAGCCGTGGACGATATCGTCCACGGCATATCTCCTGAACCGTTCGAAGGGGTCGGAAAGTGGTATGAGAATTTCTCGCAGACAAGCGATGAAGAAGTCCGATTGCTTTTAGAATTGGCAGAACAACAATTACACAATTGATCCGGAATCAAAAAGAGCCGGATGCTTTTGCATCCGGCTCTTTTTGTCTAGAAACTAGTTGCTCATCGTGACGTTGCTTGCCTGGGGTCCCTTGGGGCCTTGCTCGACATTGAACTCGACCCGCTGTCCCTCCTGCAGGTTACGATATCCATCGCCTTGAATGGCGGAGAAATGGATGAAAACGTCCTTTCCACCTTCGCGCTCGATGAAGCCGAAACCCTTTTCACCATTGAACCACTTGACTGTACCAGTTATTCGTTCAGACATTGTAATTGCCTCCTTTGGGCAGTTGTATAAAATTTAGGCATCCTGTTCGTTCCATCGGAGGGTAAACAAAAGAGCCCACGGAGTCAAACCGTGAGCTGTGGCTGTTCTTCTAACCAACGTAACTTACCGTTATCCTACTGAAACAATAGTAACAGACCAATCGAAATGAGTCAACCAATTTGGAGAGCAAATATTCCAAATTGAAACATATCGTTTGCCCGGCGAACAGGCTTGCAGGATAATTTTTCCTCCGTTTCGCTTATAATCTTTGATATATGAATTTCCTCATCACTGGAGCCGCGGGATTCCTCGGCTCTTCTCTTGCCAATCAGCTTGCCCGCGAAGGGCACCAGGTCCGCGGATTGGATGACCTGTCAACGGGTGATCCTAAAGCGCTCGCACCGGATGTCCATTTTACGCGCGGCGATGTGAGCGACCGCCCCAAGTTGTGGACTCTCCTCCAGGAAGTGGATGTGGTCTATCACCTGGCAGCGCGTGTTTCGGTGCCTGAGTCAATCCTGTACCCGCGCGACTACAATATGGCCAACGTGGGGGGAACGGTAGCGCTCATGGAGGCCATGCGCGATGTCGGCGTCGGACGCGTAGTCCTGGCATCATCCGGAGCTGTATACGGCGACCTGGCCGATCAGCCGCTCAAAGAGACGCTTACCCCCAACCCGCGCTCTCCCTATGCCGTATCGAAACTGGCAGCAGAATATTACGTCCGCACGATTGGTGGACTGTGGGGCATCGAGACCGTCAGCCTGCGGATCTTCAACGCCTATGGACCCGGCCAACATCTGCCTGCCTCGCATCCGCCCGTTGTGCCTCATTATCTCAGGCAGGCATTGCGCGGCGGGACACTGGTCGCGCATGGCGATGGCAGCCAGACGCGTGATTACATCTACGTGGACGATGTCGTCAGTGGACTAGTCGCGGCGGCAACGGCGCCTCATGTCAATGGGCTGGTAATCAACATCGGCTCGGGGAAGGAAACCAGTATCCGCGAATTGATCAAGTGTGTACTGGATGTGACAGGCAGCAACGCCGAGGTCATCCACAATACCCAAACTTCGGGGGGCGTTTCCCGCCTATGTGCTGACCTGTCCCTTGCCAGCCAGAAATTGAATTATCGCCCGTCGATCGGGCTTGCAGAGGGTTTGAGATTGACTCTCAAAAGAGATGCGAGGTTCAAGTAACGTTTGAATGTTCAAACGTTCGAACGTTGAAATGTTATGATCCTTCACAGAGATTTTTATAACCGTCCAACCTTGCAGGTGGCACGAGATTTGATCGGTACTCGTCTTGTTCGTATTCTTGGAGGGCAAAGACTTGTCGGCTTGATCACCGAAACCGAAGCGTATATTAGCGGAAAAGACCTCGCCTGCCATGCCAAAGCCGGGCGTACAGCGCGCACAGCGGTCATGTTTGGTGAGCCCGGGCATGCGTACGTCTACTTCACCTACGGCAACCACTGGATGTTGAACGTGGTTACAGAGCGGGCCGGCTTTCCCGCTGCGGTATTGATCCGTGCGATACAGCCCATCGAGGGAGTGGATGTCATGCTGGAGAGGCGGAACAGGCGCGACACGTTTGGTCCGGGCAAGCTTTGTCAGGCAATGGCAATTACCAAAAGTGAGAATGGAGTCGATTTAACGGAAACAACTGGCGGCTTATGGATCGAAGCGGGGGTCAAAGTCCCAAATTCGCTCGTGACGAAAGGTCCTCGGGTGGGTTTAAATAATACGCCAGAGCCGTGGCTCTCCAAGCCGTGGAGGTTTCTGGTCAAAGGATGGAACGTCCCGATTGAGGAGATTGTGCCGCTTCGCTCCTCACAATGACATAAGGAGACATGATGGGTTTACTGGAAGGCAAGAACGCACTGATTTTTGGTCTGGCAAATGACAAGTCGATCGCCTGGGGAATTACGCAGGCGTTCCATCGTGAAGGTGCAAATCTTGGCATCAGCTATGCAGGTGAGATGCTCGAACGCCGCGTCAGGCCGCTGGCAGAGAAGGTTGGCTGTCAATGGGTCGAGGAATGTGATGTGTCAAAGGATGAGCAGATCACAGCCGTGGCAGAAAAAGCAGCCCATCACTTTGGAAAGATCGATGTGCTCGTCCATTCGATTGCGTTCGCGGGACGTGATGAGCTGAGCAAGCCGTATTATCAGACCAGCCGTGAGGGCTTTAAGAACGCACTGGACATCTCCGTGTATTCCTTCGTTGCCCTGACGAATGCATTTCACTCGATCCTGAATCCCGGGGCGTCGGTGATGTGCCTGACGTATTATGGCTCGGTAAAAGTCGCGCCTCATTACAACGTCATGGGTGTGGCGAAAGCTGCCCTGGAATCATCGACACGCTATCTGGCGTATGATCTGGGCCCTGAGAAAATCCGCGTGAATGCGATCTCAGCGGGACCCATCCGTACGCTGGCAGCCGCAGGTGTGGGAGGTTTTCGGGATATGTACAAACACTTCGCAGATGCCGCGCCTTTGCAGGAGAACGTAACGATTGACGATGTAGGCAACGCGGCGGTTTTCCTGGCTTCGGATCTATCCAGGCGCATCACAGGCGAAGTTCTGTACGTTGATTCAGGGTTCAATACGATGGGTGTACAGATAAGATTGAAGGATGAAAAGGGCGAAGGAGAGTAGCCTGATTTCAGTACGGGCGGACAGCCGTCCGCCCGTTTTGTTTTAACGGTAAAATATTCCTCATATGTTTAAACGAAATACCACTCCCGCGGAAACACAACAGCCTGTCCAGGCTGTAGAACGGATCACTTCCGTGCTTGGCTCGGGTGTCATCTGGCATGGCTCCATCAATGGTT
>DATFET010000081.1:0-8608 GCA_035250835.1 Anaerolineales bacterium | reverse complement strand
GAATACAGTCCGCCTGAGGTCTCCGCTATGATCTTGGGCAAGATCAAGCGCGATGCCGAAGCCTATTTGGGCGAACAGATCACACAGGCGGTGATCACGGTCCCGGCTTATTTCAATGATGCACAGCGCAACGCCACCAAGGATGCAGGCAAAATTGCCGGGCTGGACGTCCTGCGAATCATCAACGAGCCGACTGCTTCCTCGCTGGCCTATGGCCTGGATAAAAAGAAAAATGAGATTATTGCTGTCTATGACTTGGGCGGTGGTACGTTCGATATTTCCATCCTGGACGTTGGCGACGGTGTTTTCCAGGTCCGAGCCACCAGCGGCGATACCTTCCTCGGCGGGGATGACTTTGACCTGCGCCTGATGGATTATCTGATCGAGCAGTTCAAAAAGGATAATGGCATCGACCTGCATAACGATCGCCAGGCGCTGCAGCGGCTGAAGGAAGCTGCGGAAAAGGCAAAGATCGAGCTTTCGTCGACCATGCAGACAGAGATCAACCTGCCTTATTTGACAGCAGATGCCAGCGGTCCCAAGCACCTCGTGATGACCCTGACTCGCGCCAAGCTCGAACAGTTGACAGCCGATCTTGTCGACCGGACGATTGCTCCCCTTAAACAGGCTCTGTCTGACGCCGGGTTGACTGCGGGCGATATCAACGAAGTGGTCATGGTCGGCGGCATGACGCGTATGCCCGCCGTACAGGACCGGGTCCGTGCCTTCTTCGGCAAGGAGCCGCATAAGGGAGTCAATCCCGATGAAGTAGTTGCAATCGGCGCGGCCATTCAGGGAGGCGTTCTGGGAGGAGAGGTGAAGGACATCCTCCTGCTGGACGTCACCCCACTCTCGCTCTCGATCGAGACTCTGGGCGGTGTTGCTACTACCCAGATCGAGCGCAACACCACTATCCCATCACGCCGCAGCCAGGTGTTCTCCACTGCCAGCGACAGCCAGACCCAGGTGGAGATCCATGTGCTGCAAGGGGAACGTCCCATGGCGGCGGACAACAAGTCCCTGGGCAAATTCATCCTGGACGGTATTCCTCCTGCGCCGCGCGGCGTCCCACAGATCGAGGTGACATTCGATATCGACGCCAATGGCATTTTGAAAGTCACCGCGCAGGATAAGGCAACCGGACGGTCTCAGCACATCACCATCACAGCCTCTTCGGGCCTGTCGGATGCGGAAGTCGAAAAGATGCGTAAGGACGCCGAGTCGCATGCTGAGGAGGATCGCAGACGCCACGATCTGATCGAAGTGCGTAACAACGCAGATAACACAGTCTATGCTGCTGAGAAAGCTCTGCGCGAGTTCGGAGAGAAAGTGCCTGCGGAAATCAAATCAGAAGTGGAAACAAAGGTTGCTGAGGTGAAGAAAGCCGCGGAAGGCGAGGATGTCGACGCCATCCGAAACACGACTCAGTCCCTGGGAGAGTCAATTCAAAAGATTGGCGGCGCTGTCTATCAACAGGATGCCGCTGCTCCTGCAGGTGAAGCGAATCCAAATCCAGAGCCTGAGGCCGGACCTGAAGTTGTGGATGGAGAAGTCAAGGAATAGGTGGCATCCCGCCGAGGATGGCGGCTTGAGCAAATATGTCTAACCGCGACTACTACGATATCCTTGGAGTTGGACGGAATGCGAACGATGACGAGATCAAGGGCGCGTTCCGCAAGTTGGCGCGCCAGTATCACCCCGACGTGAACAAAGCCGCGGATGCCGAGGAAAAATTCAAGGAAATCAATGAGGCTTACGGCGTCCTTTCTGACCCGGAGAAACGCGCTCGCTACAACCAATTCGGCAAGGAGGGACTCGGCAACATGGGCGGCGGATTCCACGATTACACCGTGGATTTTGGCGATCTCTTCGAGGAGTTGTTCGGTGGATTTGGCTTCTCGTCTGGACGGCGCTCACGCCGTTCGCCGCGCCGCGGCCGCGACCTGCAGATGCAGGTTACGTTGACCTTTGAGGAAGCCGTCTTTGGCCTGGAGAAGGATATCGAGTTCGAACGCGAAGAGACGTGTTCACGCTGCAGCGGCTCTGGAGCGGAACCCGGGACGTCACCCGTCAAATGTTCCACCTGCAACGGACAGGGCGAGGTGCGGCAGGTGCGTCAGACCTTCCTCGGGCAGATGGTTCAGACTGCAACATGTCCCACCTGTAATGGCCGCGGGGAGACAATCTCAAAGCCATGTAAAACCTGTCATGGCGGTGGGCTGGAGCATAAGAGAGTAAGGAAGAAAGTGCAGATCCCCGCCGGCGTGGATGCCGGGACGCAGATCCGCCTTGCTGGGGAAGGGGGACCCGGCGCTTTTGGCGGGCCGAACGGGAGCCTCTTCCTTGTCCTGGACGTACGGCCTCATCAGTTCTTCAAGCGTCGTGAGAACGATGTCATCCTAAACCTGGACATCAATATCGCCCAGGCTGCACTCGGAGCGGATGTGGAGATACCTACTCTGGATGGCAGTGATATGCTGAAAATCCCTCCCGGGACACAGCCCGGAAAAGTTTTCAACATTAAAGGAAAAGGTGTGCCGTACATCCGAAGGAAGGACCGCGGCAATCAACTGGTGATCGTCAATGTTGCCGTGCCGACCAAGCTGACGAAGGAACAGCGCGAGCTCTTCGAAAAGCTGGCTGAAAGTTTGGGGACAACAGTCAAGCCTCAGGAAAAGGGATTCCTGGATTGGCTTAATGAAGCGTTAGGTGGATGACAACAAACCCCCAAGAAGTGTTTTCTTGGGGGTTTTGCTTGGCATGCTATAATTCGTCATGCCTGATAATTTTCCGAGTCTTCCATAGTCATTCGCAATTGGCGAAGTTCTATACCACCAAAGCGAGAAACTGAAACACTATCTGGAATATAATTGGTGATTAGCACTTCTTTATTTATTACCCGTGCATTACCATCTTTTTTAGCTTTCATACCGGATGTCGATTGAACTTCAATCACGTATTTATCTGGATACAATGCTTTGATCGCTGGCATGTCATAGGAGGACAAGATCCATTTGCAAGTTGATTTATGTAAGCGTTCAGCTAGCTCCTGATGTTCTTCCCAGCCCCTCATGTTGTGGGCATAATTGACTCCATTATCTGGATAAGGTGGATCAATATACATGACAGTATTGAACCGATCATAACGGTTGATACACCTTTGCCATTCAAGGTTTTCAATAATGACCGTTCTTAATCTTTCGTGGACAGGAATGAGTCGTTCTTTTAGGGTCTTCAATGCGCCAATTAAGCGATTACCATGTCCGCCATCAGAAATGCTGGTTTGAAATCGGGGATATTTTAATTCTCCGCCCCAACCGGCCATGATCAAATAATAAAAACGATGAGCCCGTTGAATGTCGCTTAAAAAGATGGGATCTAAAGAGGCCAACCGCTCAAATTCAGCGCGGGAAACCAACTCCCATTCAAAGGATTCAATCAGGGCTTCGGGTTTTTCCTTTACAACGCGAAAGAAGGTAATTAGTTCTTGATCAATATCATTCAATACTTCTACATCACTACGCGGTTTTCCAAACAGAACCCACGCCGCACCTGAAAAAGGCTCAACATAACAGGTATGCTTGGGTAAGAGAGCAATGATTTGTTTTCGGAGGCGCGACTTTCCGCCAACCCATTTAAATGGGCTATTAATCATTTCATGTTCGCTGGTTACGTTTGCCATGAGTTAATGACCTTGTGTCTCTAGTAGAGACATCTTATCATATTCTTTTCTGCCTGTCAATGAAATTCTTGCTATGAGACGCTTTGGCGCAAAACTACGCATTTTACGAACCAGCAAAGGTATAACTCTCAAAGAATTGGCACGTTCTTTAGGGCTAACTGCACACGGTTATATCAGCGAAATTGAAGCTGGTAAGAAAAAACCAACAGCCGATTTTGTCTTGAAAGTTGCCCGTTACTTCAACGTAACGACAGATGAGCTTTTAAAGGATGAGCTTGAAATAGGTGGAAAATGACGATCCCATTCATTCATAGAAGTCCCACCAAAAAGGAGCTTGAACGGTTTCGTTTGATCCTTAGTCCATACCAGGACGGTAGTGGGCAGCAGGCTGTGAAAGGCGGTCTAACCCTGCCTGGCTGGAGAGACTTTGAGCGCTCTGTAGCTTTGGCTTTTAATGGCATTGCTCAAGAAAGCAAATTTATTTTTGATGTTTTGCTTCCCGATCCTAAGCGGAAAGGTGTTTATTTTGGCCTTTCTTGCAAAATGCGACGTACCTTAAATGACACAAAACGAACTGGGCGGGTTACTCTTGAGTTATCGAATTCCTCGGGTGCGTTTTGGGAACAACTAAGGCAAATAAGTATCCATCAACAAAATTATCAAGACAGGCCCTTTGATGTTGCCAGAGCCTTGCTCAAACAGGAATACGAATGGCATAAACGAGTGGGTTTGGATAGAGAGGGTATGATAGATTTGTCAAGGAGTTTCTACTTAGCGCTCTCATGGAACACAAAAGGCGAATATCAGCTATTTAGATTCGCTCTGGATTTGCCTGATCCATTACATCTTACTTGGGATTTTCCAGTGATTGAGATCAATAGTGTAGTAAAGCAGGCTAGGCGTTTACGAGGTCAGGATGAAAACGGGACGCTCTTTGAATGGTATGGTGAATCAGGTGGGCAATTAAAGTATTATCCTCTTGTTGAACATGCACTATGGAAATCAGAAATTTTCCATCTCGAACCATTACTGGCAGATTGGAATGAAAAGCATGGCATTCTGGTGAAAGCAAGAGATTATTTCCCAGGGCTATGGAGAGATTAGAACAAATCTTTTGTTTATCAATAGAAGGAGAATCGTCATTTGACGGTTCTCTTTTTTCAGGCTATAATCATGAATACTTGAACAAGTGTTCATATATCAAATGCTCAAAGAACAAACTTCCACCCATCTTGCGGACCTGTTCAGCGCTCTCAGCGACCCTACCCGTCTGCGGATCATCTCCGTTCTGCTCGAAGGGGAAATGAATGTTGGCGATATCGCTTCGCAACTCGATATGACTGAATCAGCCGTATCACACCAGCTGCGTGGGCTCCGTCAGCTGCGTCTGGTGCGCAGTCGCAAGGATGGTCGTCAGGTGTACTATTCGCTCGATGACGATCACGTCGCCAGGCTGTATCGTTTGGGGCTCGATCACGTGGAACACGGGTAGGGAAATTCGTTAAAAGATATGGAGTTATGAATTCTCAACACTCTGCACATACTCACTCTCATTTACGCGAAGCCGCAAAACATACCACAACCAGACTCTCCTGGTCCCTGGTTCTCACGCTGGCATTCGTCATATTCGAGGCCGCTGCAGGATACTTTTCCAATAGCCTCGCGCTTCTCACAGATGCGGCACATAATCTCACGGATGTCATTGCATTGGCATTGAGCTGGTTCGCCATTCGGATCACCGCCCAGCCTGCCAATGCGCGCAAGACCTATGGCTATCACCGCGCTGGGATTCTCGTCGCGCTCCTGAATTCGACGACGCTTGTGTTGATCTCGCTGGCTATCTTTTATGAAGCATACAAGCGCCTTATTTCTCCTCCTGAAGTACAGTCGAATGTCCTGATTGTGGTGGGCTTGATCGCTGTCGTGATCAATCTTGTCACAGCACTGCTTATCCACCGCGGCAGCGAGAGCGACCTCAACCTGCGCTCGGCGTTTGTCCATTTGATGGGGGATGTGATTTCAACGATCGGCGCGGTTATTGCAGGCGTCCTCATATATTTCACGGGCGCCAACTGGCTCGATCCATTCGTCAGTGTGTTGATCGGTTTTCTCATCCTGTACAATGCCTGGGGGATCATTCAGGAGACCATCGAGATTTTGCTCGAATCCACGCCGCGCGATGTCGACATGAAAAAAATGGTGAGTGATATTACCGAATTGGAAGGTGTGCTCGGGGTCCATGATCTGCATGTCTGGAGCATTACCCAAAACCTGAGGACCATGTCCGCTCATATTCTGACGGAGGATATCCCCATCAGTGCTGGTACGAGGATACAGGAAAGAATCAACGAACTGGTCTATCACCGCTATAATATCGCCCACGCCACGCTACAGTTGGAATGCGTTGACTGTGACCCGGATTCCCTGTATTGCAGGATATAAGGGTTGGTGATCTGTATTTGATTCTGTTTACGTTGTATTCCCTGGTTGAATTTCAAATACCAGGTAAGCACATTATGCGGTACCATGTAAATCATGAAAAGAACTTTATTGCGTATCTGGCGGGTGCTTCCCAGATGGCTTCAACAGCATTTGTCGCGCCTCATCCGCCCGTTGTTCCAGGTTTTTTCAGCAGCCGTGATCTTCGACGGGCAGAATCGGATCTTTCTCGTCCAAATAACATATCAACGCCTGCATCCATGGGGATTGCCCGGGGGCGGCCTGGAGTACGGTGAAGCTTCGGAGGACGCTGCGATCCGCGAGGTCTGGGAGGAAACGGGGCTGACCGTGGAAATCGAGAGACTTCTATTAAATAAGACATTCGCACCTGATAAGTTCGCCATGTATTATCTGTGCAGGATCACTGACGGCGTTTTTCAACCGAGTGATGAAGTGTCAGAGTATGGATACTTTTCTTTGAACGACCTGCCTGATGTTCGTCCCAGGGACTATGCATTGATCCATGAAATCTATGAGAAGATGGGATTTCTCGAACATGAATTGGCTTGAAGTCTCCCTGGTTGTAAATGGCGAACTGGCGGAGGCTGTTGCAGATGTGCTTGCACGCTATGCCTATAGCGGCGTCATGATGGAACAGGGTGTGAAGTACAACGATGAGGAGGATGCCGGCACTCCCACGGGACCCATCACAGTACGCGCTTATCTCGAGATGGATGAACAGGTCGAAGAGAAACGGCATAAGCTTGAAGAGTCACTTTACTATCTGGGGATGATCCAGCCTTTACCCGCTGCGACCTATAAGCAGGTCGCCGATCAAAACTGGATGGAAGCCTGGAAGCAGCACTACAAGCCGATCCTTATCGGCGAGCGGCTTATCGTCATCCCGGCCTGGATGGACTCCCCGCGTCCGAACCGAGTCGCCATCAAGATCGATCCGGGTATGGCGTTTGGCACAGGCACACACCCCACCACACAGTTATGCCTGGAATTGATGGAGAAATTTTTCGACAATAGACAATGGAACATGGACCATAAACCAGCGTCTATAGTCAATCGTCCATTGTCTGTAATTGATGTGGGCTGTGGTTCCGGTATCCTGTCGATTGCTGCGATCAAGCTGGGTGCAAACCGAGCACTGGGCGTGGATATAGATGCCGAGTCGGTAAAGAATTCGCGGGAAAATGCAGATACAAATGGGGTTGGGGAAGATCTGATTCTGGGTACAGGCTCAGTGGCTGAAATCCTGAAAGGCCAGTTCGCAATCGCTAAAGCGCCGCTTGTGGTCGCGAACATCCTTGCGCCTGTGATTGTGCGTCTCTTCGAAAACGGCCTGGTAGATCTGATCGAAGGTCAGGGTGTCTTGATCCTGAGCGGGATCTTGCAGGAGCAGGAAGCGCAGGTCATCGAAGTGGGACGGGCCAACGGTCTGGAAGTGAGGGAGAGGCGTCAGATGGGTGACTGGGTTGCGCTGACGATGAGTCGTCGAATCCCAAATTCACCATGAAATTATTATCATAACCTCCAACAAAATGCTACAATTCTACCTACGTTCTTAACCAAAGGAGAATGACATGAAGAGAAATACCAGCATTTTTTTGGCAATTGCATGTCTTGCGTTAGCGGCGTTATCCTGCCAGGCAGTTTCAAATTTAGCCGGTGGCGGCGGGATAGAGGAAAATACCGCCACGGCAACTCCGCAGGCTGGTGATGTTATCCTCGAGGATGATTTTTCCTCTTCCTCCAGTTGGGGGACCGGCACAGACACAGATAGCTCTGTGGAGTATGCGAATGAGGCTTTGCAGCTGATCGTCTATACCCAGAACTGGTTTGTGTGGAGTACACCCAACGATCAGGATTATGAAAACGTCCATATGGAAGTGACCGCCATCAATAACGACACGGATCCGACTACCGCATTCGGGATTATGTGCAACCAGCAGACGGTCGACGATTCATTTTATTATTTTGCAATTACACCTGCAGGGCAGTACGCGATCGCAGAAGCGTCTCTCGCCGCGAACGATGTGTTTCTGACGAACGATGACCAATGGGAATACTCGGATGCAATTACGGCGAATGCCGATTCCTATCGCATCGGCGCGGACTGCGGCAACGGCACACTGACCCTGTACGTGGACGGCCAGCAGGTTGATTCTGTTTCGGACGATAGCTATACGAGTGGCGGTGTAGCTTTGTTTGTTTGGAGCGGTGAAGAATCGACTTCGGCAGATGTAAGTTTCGATGATTTTATAATGACTGAGCTGCCATAATCATTTCATTAGATAGGAAAAACCTGCACCCATTATGGGTGCAGGTTTTTTAATTGATTTACTGAAATTTTGTGCTATTATTCAAATAACATGGGCCGCCGCAACCTTCTCTTTTACCTGCTTTTGAATGTGTTTATTTCTGCCTGTGTGACGGGAGCGATCCTGTTCTGGTATGACCGCAATTACCGCACGGCGA
>DATFET010000058.1:0-4284 GCA_035250835.1 Anaerolineales bacterium | reverse complement strand
ATCCCAGGCCTGGATGATGGGATCGATGATTCCCCAGGCGGTCTCCACTTCGTCGGCGCGGGTGAACAGGGATGCGTCGCCGGTCATTGTGTCCAGCAGGAGGCGTTCGTAGGCGTCCGGCAGCGCGGTCTTCCCAAAGGCTTCCTCATAGTGAAATTCCATGTCCACCGAACGGAGCTCGGCAACCGTGTCGGGAGCCTTGGCTTCGAAGCGCCAATGGATGCCTTCATCGGGCTGCAGATACAGGACCAGGACATTAGGCATCATCCCGCCATCTGAGGGGAAAAGCATTTGCGGCGGTTTTTTGAATTCGATCACAACCTGCGATAGTTTTTCCTGTAAGGACTTTCCCGAGCGCAGGTAGAACGGCACACCCTGCCAGCGCCAGTTATCCACGTACAGGCGGACAGCGCCGAAGGTCGCGGTCATCGACCCTTCCTGTACCCCTTCCTCCTCCCGATACCCCTCATACTGGGCGCGGACAGTCGCCTGCGCGACTTCGTCTTCCTTCATCGGTGCGATGGCACTCAGCACTTTTACTTTTTCATTCCGCAGGGCGCTCGCATCGAAAGCGACAGGCGGTTCCATCGCCACCAGCGACAATAACTGGAGCAGATGGTTCTGGAACATGTCTCGCAGGACGCCCACCACATCGTAGAACTTGCCGCGATGCTCCACCCCGACCGTTTCCGTTACCGTGATCTCGACATGATCGATATAGTTGCGGTTCCACAACGGCTCGAAGATGGTGTTCGCAAACCGTGTGACCAGGATATTCTGGACGGTCTCCTTGCCAAGATAGTGGTCGATGCGGTAGATCTGTTTCTCGCTCAACGTGCGATGGATCTGGTCATTTAATTTTTGAGCGGAGGCAAGATCGGTGCCGAACGGTTTTTCGATGACCACCCGCCGCCAGCCATGCGTTTCCCGCAGCTGACCTGTATCCCCCAGCAGATCGATGATCTTTGGAAATGCCCCGGGTGGAGTAGACATGTAATAGATGCGATTGCCCTCCTGCCCCTGGCGCTCTTCAAGGAATGTGCTTAATTTCTCAAAATCGGCTTTTGTATATGCGCTTTTCAGGTATGCAACGTGAGAGACAAAGTCATTCCACTCCTTCGCTGTATACTCCGCGTCTGAATATTCCTCCATTCCCTCCCTGAGATGTGAGCGGAAGGAATCATCGGAGAAATCTGTTGAGCCAAAACCAACGATGAGGAATTGCTTCGGCATGCGCTTCTTGCAATATAGACTAAACAACGCGGGAATGAGCTTGCGCTGCGTCAGATCACCAGACGCGCCAAATATGACGATCGAAGTGGGTAAACCATTACCTTTTGTAGCCATACCGTTCATACCTCTGTCACAAATCAGTTAATTTTGTGATTTAGCGAAATCAGGATCCGGGCGTTCCATCCTTCTTGATCGCGTGACCGCCGAACTGGTTGCGCAGCGCAGCCAGCATGCGGGCGGTGTAATTCTCCTCGTCGCGGCTGGCGAATCGCATCTGCAGGGCGAGGGTGATGACCGGCGCGGGGACATCCAGATCGATCGACTCGAACACCGTCCACCTGCCTTCGCCTGAATCCGCCACCCAGGGCTTGATCTCAGAAAGAGCCGAGTCCTGCTCCAGGGCGCGGACTGCCAGGTCGAGCAGCCACGGGCGGACGACACTTCCGTGCTGCCAGATCTTCGAGACCTGGGCGAGGTCGAGTCCGAATTCCTCCTTTGATTTCAAAATGCTGAACCCCTCCGCGAATGCCTGCATCATGCCATATTCGATCCCGTTATGGACCATCTTGACATAGTGCCCCGCGCCGTGCGGACCCACGCGTCCCCAGCCACTGTCTGCACCGGGCGCAAGCGTTTCAAAAATGGGCCGCAGCTTTTCCACGACCTCAGGCTGTCCGCCGATCATCAGGCTGTAGCCTTCCTGCAATCCCCATACTCCACCGCTCGTGCCGCAGTCGACGAATTCAATCCCTTTGCCTTCCAGGAATTCGGCGTGTTTGATGGAATCCTTGTAATAAGAGTTCCCGCCATCGACGACAATATCGCCCTTCGCCAAGGATTTCGTAAGTGTTTCGATGGTGTCGGAGGTGGGTTTCCCCGCCGGGATCATCAGCCAGATCACCCGCGGTGAACTGAGTTTACTGACAGCATCCTCGAGAGAGTTCGATCCCTCCGCACCCAGACGGATCGCTTCGTTGACTGTCTCTGCCGAACGCGCAAAACCGATCACGCGATGTCCACCGCGCGCCAGGCGGGTCGCCATATTCATTCCCATCTTACCCAGACCGATCATTGCCAATTCCATGTATGCCTCCAAAATGTTTCATCGTAAATCCTCGCGCAGATATCATGCCCAAAGGGTAGCGGAATGACGAGCCATGCGAGGAACGCAGACGAAGCGCGCTTCGTCTATGGCTTCGGCAAACACTCAGCCTCCGCTCAGCGCGGATTTATCCTTCACAAAACTTCCGGACCAACTCCATCGGCAGCCGGCTGGCTGCCTCTTCATCTACAAGCCAGATTACTTTTCCATCACGGGGGTCGATCCGCTGCGCTGGATAAAGCTCTGGGTGATATCTGCCGCCCAGCACTTCAGCGAGCGTGAGGGCCTTCTTTTCACCCGCGGCCATGAACATGATCGTGCGTGCGCTGTTAAAAACAGGCGGCGTCAAGGTGACTCGCTGCGCGGGGCGATCCTGGTAGTGTGCGGTAACAGGAACGACCGGCGCCGTAATATCGATCGGTGAGCCGGGGAACAACGACGCAGTATGTCCATCCTCGCCCATTCCCAGATAGACCAGATCGAAACGCGGCCATCCGAGCGGAGGGGATGCGAACCGACTCAACGTATGAGTATAGTCCTTCGAAGCCTCGACAGGTAGGAGTTCTCCTTTGATGCGATGAACGTTCGATTCTGGGATCGGGACGTGGCGAAGAAATGAATCCCATGCCTGGCCGTAACTGCTCCCGGGGTCAGCGATCGGGACGCAGCGCTCATCGCCCCAGAAGACATGGACATTATCCCAATCTACTCTTTCGCGGTACTCCGCCGCCATCAATTGGAAAAGTCCTGCAGGAGTGCTGCCGCCATTGAGCGCCACCAGAAAACGACTTCGATCTCGGACAGCCTTCTCCGCCTGCTCAGAAAATATCGCCGCTGCGCTCCTGCTGATGTCATCCATGCTTCTGAAGATGCGGAGCTCAGGTTTCATACGTGCGCCCATGCCATGTGCCTCTCGAGCGTGCGGCGGGCAGCCCACTCGACTTCGGCAAGCACACGCTCAGGGTTTGTCCCGCTAAGAATTTCACCAAATGTGACGCGCGGCCTGAGGTCAAAAATCTGCCTTCCGCTCAGGACCTGGCGCGCCAGTTGATAAATAAATGCCAGACGCTGGCGGTCCGCTCTTGCTTTGCGGACCCACGTGATCGGGTGTCGCATCGCGGCGGGAGAGATGACCCCGCTGGCAATCGTGACAAGAATCTGCAGGTCCGGGACGCGCTGCATGAATACCTTCAGGCTGCGCGACCAGGAATGAAACTCGCCATCGGGTTCGGGCATGAACTCAGGGTCTGCCTCGATCCCGCCGAGCGGAAAGATCAGGAGTGCGCCTCCCTGCCTGAGATGGCGGATGGACTCACGAATCACCTGCATTCGTCCCATCACATTTTTTTCCTCTGGCGCGTAAATGGCACACTGACTTAGGTGCGGGAGATGCTCGAAGAATGGAATATCGCCAATGATCAACTTGTAATCCCGTCGGTTTATAAAGGCAGAGATCACAAGCGAATCAACCGAAGCGGGGTGGTTGGATGCAATGATGAGCGGTCCATGCGGTGGAATGTTTTCGATGCCTTGCGCCTCATAGGATTTGACGAAGCGCGGCAGGCCCTGACGCGCGCCTGCAATGAGCCCGCCTTCAGCAACCGCACAGTCCAATTCAGTAGCCAATTCTGCAGCAGCATTCACTGCCCTGCCAAAAATGAGGCGGACAAACGACTTTGCCAGGTCGGTCTGTGGAAGGGCAAGAGCTTTTGTCAGATCATAGATGAGGGTCTCGCGCAGGGCATGGAAGTTGTCACTGTGTGTGTTCATGGTTTGCTCTGGGACGCCTCTCTGCGATGATGGAGTGTTTTTTTGGAACAGAAACCAGGAGGATGATCTTCGGCGGGTATCGTCATAGCCATCGCGGCGGGACACGAGAGTCATTTGGGAGGTGATGCGGCGGATATCCACCTCGAGCAGTCCCTTCCCTGTGTGATCCGAATCGGCTC
>DATFET010000049.1:0-16144 GCA_035250835.1 Anaerolineales bacterium | reverse complement strand
TCTGCACCTCAGTATGCAGCTCGTGTCTGCTTCGTTGACTCATCATATGCTCCTCCGGTGGCGCTTTCGCACCACCGTAAAGTAACATCTTTTTTGAGCCAACGATCCTTCTCTAAGTTACCTTTTTTATGAGGCAATTCGCAGTCCAGTTTGCATTCTTGAAAGGTGTATAATATAAAGTTTAAAATTACATTAGAGAATGTTACACTTTTTTCCATTCGTTTTCCAAACTGATCAACGTTAGCGTACGCGACGGCGCCACTCTTCCTTCATCTGTAGTTCACGCGGACTCACACCGCTATCAAGAGCCAGGAAATCAGTGAGCAGACGGTTGAACCTGGTTGTCTCATCGATCATGGGGAAGTGAGCCGAATTCTCAAGTTCGATCTGATGGGTCATCGTCGAGAGGGAGAATTCTTCATCTGGCGTGGTGATGGCGGGATCCTTTTCCCCATAGACCAGCAGGCACGGAATGTTCGTACTGCGGAAACTGCTGAAGATATTGTTTGCCTGTAAAGCGACCAACGAAGCGGCAATCGCCCGGGGATCGGCTTTAGCGGCATCGACCAGGGCAGTGGTAGCTTCCGGGGTGCGGCTGGAGAGCCATTCTGTCAGTTCGAGCGGCGAAGCAGTCCGCAGGCGGCTGTGAACTGCCGAGTACTCCAGCGGGATGCTGACCGCCATCAAACGGTCCACGCTTTGAGGGAAGCGGCTGGCAAACGACATGCCGACAAGCCCACCCAGGCCATGACCTACCAGCGCGATCTTCCCAATTCCCATCTCGATCAGAAAGCGATCGATCAGCGATACCTGCTGTTCGAGCGAATAATTCAATACCGTGTGAGCAGTATCCCCGAATCCCCACAGGTCCAGAGCGTAGGCGCGGAAAGAAGTCGAGGCGACCTGCATGGAGGCGATCCAGTACCGCCATGAGCCGACCCAGCCGTGCAGAAAGATGACAGGACGACCGCGTCCCAACACCTCATAATGCACAATGGAGCTATCGAGAAGAATTGCGCTCAATATCACTTCCCAAATTTTGCCAGAATGGTCTTTACGCGCGAAGTCAATTGATCGGGGGCGAACGGCTTGAGCAGGTATTCCTCAGCTCCGGCTTCCAATCCCTGTTGGATTTCAGCCTCCTGTCCCTTGGCAGAAAGAAAAACAATGGGGATATCCTTCAGGTCGGGGTTGCGCTTCATGATTCGGCAGGCATCATAACCCGTCATGCGCGGCATACGGACATCCATCAAAATGAGATCCGGGTTGACCCTGGGCGCCAGCTCAACCGCCTCCTCCCCATTGGCTGCCGCAAACACTTCATACCCGGCAAAACGCAGGGTGAATGCAATCAAATCCCGGATATCTCGTTCATCTTCTGCAATCAAGATCTTCGCCATTGATTCCTCATTGTGATTCATAGACCGGCAATGTAAAGGAGAAAGTACTGCCTTCTCCCGGAACACCCGTGCTCTTCATCCAGATGCGACCTTTGTGCATGTCTATGATCTGTTTAACGATGGACAGTCCTAATCCGGTTCCTGGAGTGGAGAGTACCATCGGATTTTCGCCTCGATAAAATCTTTCAAAGATGCGGTCCTGATCCTCGAGGGGGACGCCTACACCATTGTCCTTAATATCCACCTGGACCTCATGCCCGCCACTATTCAAGGCGTGGATGCGAACGATGATGGTCCCATTTTCAGGGGTGTAATGATAGGCGTTGTCCACAAGGTTTCCCAGGATCTGACGGACCCGTTCCATGTCACCATAGACCCGCGGCAGTTTCCTGGGTGCATCCAGTGAGAGGGCCATGGGCTTGTTCTCCTCCTGAGAACGGCGCAGCACATCGCCGATCACATCCTCTGCCACCTCGCGAAGATCCAGAGGCTGGGGAGAAAGCGTGACGTGTCCCGACTCGATGCGTGAGACATCCAACAGATCGTTGACAAGGATGTTGAGCCTTTCCGTATTGTTCTTGACAATGTTCAAAAAGTGCGTCTGGTTCTCGTTCAGTGCACCTGCCGCGCCCATCAATAGAACATCCACATACCCACGGATCGAGGTCATCGGTGTGCGCAGCTCATGGCTGACCGTGGCTACAAACTCAGACTTAAGCCTGTCCACTTCCACTTCATGGGTAATATCGCGGAAAATGGATACGGTCCCAAGGAAATCATTCTGGAAAATCACCGGCGCCAGGTGCACCAGGATAATGCGGCCATTTTCAAGGTCGATCTGTTCGGCGTACGTGTCGCCCTGCTGGTAGCCTGCGGGTGAATCAGACCAGTCCCGGATGGTCTGCATCCACGTCCCGGCAGACTTGCCGAAAAACCCGCCGAACACATCCAGTGACTGACCGATCACACGTCCGACTTCAAGATTCAGGATGTTCTCAGCAGAGCGGTTGATGAATGTGATCCGGTTGTTCGAACCCGTGACCAGGACTCCGTCGGCGACGGCCTCGAGAATAGCCTGTGAACGGCTGGCATCTTCCTGCTCACGGCGGAGCATGCTGCCCAGTCGCTCTGCCTGGTCGCGGATCAACTCGTATAAATGGGCATTATTGATCGCCACAGCGACCTGCCCTGCAATGGCTTTGATCAGGCCCAAAATCTCAGAACTGAAAAAGTTTGGTTTGCGATGGTAGATCAGCAGGGCGCCAATCACATCCTCCGCGACCAGCAAGGGCATGGCAATGGCACTTCGATGTTCACGGGCAGTGGAGGCAGTGCGGACCCAGCGCGGATCGTCGAGAAGATCGCCGATAAGTGCAGGCTCGCGTTGTGCGACCACCCATCCCGCCAGCCCTTCCCCAATTTTCAGTTTAAATCCGCGTCCCTCAGCGGATATCCTGTCGGTCAGATAGCCATAGCCGGCACGGAAGTGGAGCAGGTTGTCCTCCAGGTTGAGAAGCATGATCGTACCCTGTTCTGCGCCGATCGCATCATTGAGGAGGGCCAGAGTCCGATTGAGAGCCCGGTCCAGGTCAAGGCTGGATGAGACTTCAGTCAGGATATGTAAAAGAGTCTCGGTATTCTGCTGCTCGCGCTGCAACTGAGCCGTTCGCTCCACAACGCGTATTTCGAGTTCGCGCGCCAGACGCTCAGTCTCATTGAAGAGGCGGCCGTTCTGGATCGCGACCGCTGCCTGGTTTGCAAGAGTGCTGAGGATCTGAAGATCATCCTCGGAATAAACATTGGGCTGGTAACTCTGAGCGGAAAGCATCCCAACCGTTCTTCCGCTCAATGTCATGGGGACAGCCAGAATGGAGAGAGGCATGTCGGGTTTGCCGTAGGTTACACCGCCCATTTCGACGACTGTCTCGGCATCTTGCAACAGCAAAGGTTCACCGCTTGCGATCACGCGTCCACTTAAACCCTGGTCGCGGGGGATGCGGGTAATCGGAGCGCGCTTATCTTTATCCACAAGATAGACGCCTTCAATCTCATTGCTTGCCTCATCCAGCAGACTGATCACGAATGATTCGACCGGCATCAGTCGTTCAGCAGCTCTATGAACGGCAATATAGATCTGCTCTGGATCCAGATTCGCACCGACCTGATAACTTGCCTGGTTGAGAATCGAGAACCGCTCGGCTGTGGACAGGGTGGACTGATACAGGCGTGCATTCTCCAGCGCAATGGAGGCCTGGTTGGTCAATGTGCGCGCAAGCTCGATCTCGGTCAGGCTGAAGCGCACGGACTCGGTCTGGTGGATAAAGATCAGCGCCCGCAGGTTCGCTCCACTGACGAGAGGCAAAATCAGCAGGGACTTTGTGTCCTCACCCAGAAAACCCTGCAGGGAGAACAGGTCAGGCTCTGCATCCACTGTATCTGTTGTGAATACTCCCAGTGATTCCCTCAGGCGATGGAAGATCGGTGCATTCGGGAGGGTCTGAGGCAGTTCCACGTTGCGCTTCGGAAGCATATATTTCAAGACCGCGTTCCCACGCTCGAACAGGACGATCGATACATTTGGGGCATCCAATGCATCCATGAGTTCCTGGGCAGTCAGCTGCAGGATCTTGCCCTCGTCGAGCAGTCCGCTCAACGCGGAGGAGAAGCGGTTGAGGAGCGCCAAACGCTGAGAACGCTCGTCCAATTCAGTGGCGCGGCCCAAACTTTCTTCGAACAGCCGCGCGTTCTCCAGGGCGATCGCTGCCTGGCTGGCAAAAGTTGTTCCCACCTGTATGTGCTCACGGCTGTAAAAATGTGACTGCCATTTTTCCAGGGCCAGTACGCCGATCACCTGGTTCTTGGAAATGAGCGGGAGGCCCAGCCACGAAAGACGGGGAGCCTCCAGGGACGGGAAGCGTGGATCCTGCCGAACATCACCCACAAGTATGCCTTGCCCGGTGCGGATCATTTCCTTGAACAGGGCGCTATCCTCCATGGCAACCGCCAGTCCAAGGCGGCGTTCGGTATCGGGAAAGCCACGCGCCGCAGTGACCCGGATTCGATCCTTTTCCCGCAGCCAGAGCGTTGCCGTGTCGTAGGCCAGGACCGGTTCCAATTGGTCGAGCAGCGAAGCCACCAGTTCGTCCCTCTGCAGGTTCGCAGTAAGCGTTGTTGCCGCGTCGGTGAGCGCCTCCAGCTGGACAGCCCGTTCCTGTGTGGTCTGCATCAGGCGGACGTTTTGCATGGAGAGACCCACCTGCTGCGCCAGGGAGAGAAGCAGTGTTTCATCCTCCGCGTTAAATGCGGCTGGCGTATTGAAATTATCCAGCATTAGAACTCCCACCGAAAAGTCACCAGACTGAATGGGGATCAGCAAACTGGACACCGGGAGGCGTCCGCCTGTCGCTTGACGGTAGAGCAATAACCCTTCGGTGGAAAACGTGTAATCACGCGTAAACTGAACCTCATCGACGCGCAAAGGCTTTTTCAATTCATATACATGCCCGGGTAATGACTCGCCGGCATGGAATTCAATGCGCCGCATCGTGTCATTATCCGCGTAGCCTGACACCGCCCGCGGGAACAATTGAGCGGCATGCTCGTCCCAGACCAACACCATGCCCGCATGGGCAGATGGCAGGGCGCGGCGTGCACTTTCCAGCAGTGCGTGCACAATCTGATCAGAATCGAGCCCGCGCAGCTGGCGGCTGAAGTCGAGCAGAAGGTTGACTTCCTGGAGTCGGCGGCGGGTCTCATTGAGCAGGGAAATATTCTGCAGAATAACCGAGGTCTGGCGGGCAATCTGGTGATAAACCTGCAAATCCTCCTCGGTGAACTCTGGCAGCGGTTCGGGACTGATTGCCAGCATGGCAGCAATGGTTCTTTTGTCAATCCGGATCGGCAGACAGATCAGCGATTTGGCGCGCAATGCACTCAAGAGTGGAGTCTCGCGCCATTCCAAATTTTCATCCAGGTTTGCAATCAGGATGGCTTCGCCGGTCTGCAACGAAGCCCGTAGGGGATTCCGCTGCCCAAACAACGCCTCGGGACTGGTGGCTCTTGGGATATTCCCAAGCACATGTACCAGGCGCGGACCTTCGCCGGTCATTTCCGCTACCAGTGCGACAGACATTCGCAATTGAGTAAGGGTCTCTCTTCCCAAAGCCTGTAGAGCAGACATGGCATCCAATTGACGGCTGACAGATTCAGTAATGGCGAGGCCTGCACGAACGCGTTGGGAGCGCTGATCGAGAGTCTGTATGGCGATGGTCTGGTCCAAATCCTTGCGCAGGAGAACAGGCAGATCGTTCTGAGTCAGACTGATCAGGCGCTGCTGGCGTTCCAGGCCTGAAGTGAGGGTGTCAACCTTTGTCCTTAATTCCAGAAACCGTGAATAGTTGGCAATGGTAAGAGCAGCCTGCGCGGCAAAAATCTCAAGTGATTCGATCGTGGCCCGGTCAGGTCGCAGGCTGTCGAGTGGAGCGTCCACACTGAGCAGACCCAGCGGCGTGCCATGATGATCCTCCAGCGGAATAATGAGAAAATCATCCGGATCCCAGGTGTTCGAGGATGGAGCAGGGCTTCCAGCCAGTTCAAGTGTCACCATGTGCACGTCTGCAGGGATAATGGGTGCATCATCCACCGGGATGAAATAGGAACGACTGATCCTGAATTGCGGCTTGAGCATCTGCTGGATGCTGGAAAGCGGCTGCTTGCGAGCCATCAGCTCCGCCAGCGTTTCAGGAGGGAATCCGACACCGGTGATGCGCCGCAGCAGCCCGGTATCCGGCTCATAAATGCTGATAAGGACCGCCTGGAAAGGTGTTGCTTCACGAATGCTGTTGGCAATCGTGCGAAGCAATTGGTCGAGCGGATACTCAAAATTCAAACCATAGCTAACTTCGGTGACCTTTGTCAGCGTTTCGGCGCGGCGGCGCAAAAGCTCGGAACGCTGACGTTGTTCCTGATGTCGCTGGACGTTCCCCAGTGCGACCGCTGTATGAGAAGCCAGTGTTTGAACAACCTCGAGCGAGTCCTGGTCAAAGAAATCGGGCTGTGCTGAATGCATGTGGATCAGCCCGGCAGTTTTTCCACGGGCGAGGATCGGAACAACCATTGCAGAACGCACTCCGTCATGAACAGGAGCATTGTCCCCAACGGAGGTATCGCTTACAAGCTGGGCCTCTCCCGACGCGATCACTTTTTGATCGAGTTGGGACAAGGGTTTGGGCAGTGAACAGCCTGTTGATTGGGTGACAGGCGGCGGCTGGGAGGAAGCGTCTGTATCGAACAGTAGAATGGCACCACAATCTGCGTGGGTTGTCCGCACGGCTTCGTCGCGCACCACCTCCAGCAGTGATTTGAAATCTACCATGGAGTTTAGCTCGCGGCTGACGCGAACGATGGAAGTAAGCTGCTCAACGTTCCGGCGCAGACTCTCGTCGGTCTGATGGGATCGGGCTGCATCCTCGATTGCCGATGCAATTTGCGAACCGGCAGTGGTCACCACTTCAAGGTCATAGCCATTGAAGAATTCGGTCTGTTGGCTGCCCAGCATAAATTCACCCAGGCTTTGATCGTGAGAAACGAGGGGTACAACAATGACAGATTCAACCTGTAAAGCAGAAACTAACGGACGATAAACTGGCAGAATCCGACGGTCGGAACTGAGTCGCCCGGAGATATATGGCTTTCGGCTACCACAGACCGTAAGCCGATATTGAGACTCATCAACATGGAGGTTCGAAAGGGTGTTCACCGATTCAGCGGCTGCCCCGTAGACGGACTTCTGGTGCAATCGCAACTCCCCACGTTGCTCGTCCAAAAGATAGATTGCACCCAGCTCAGCCTGGAACAGGCTGGTAAGCTCTTTTACGGAAGAGCAAAGGATTTCATCCAGAGTAACATTCGATACCACCAGGCTGGCAATCCGGCGCAAGGCATCCGACCGCAATGCCTGCTGGCGTGATCTTTCCACCAGGAATGAATTTTCTATAATACCCGTGACACGATCGGTCACCGTTTTAGCCAGTAAGATTTCACTTTCAGAAAAAAGAACAACAGATCCGCGATGATTGGAAAGTTGAAGGTAGCCCACGACATTCTTATTGGACACCATGGGCATAAGAACCGATTCACGCAGGCTTGCAGCCCGGGCCAAATTTTGCAGGCCGAGATTGCGCCAGGTTTTGTCATCTGCAGCATTTCGTGTGATGATGGGTTTTTGTTCGAGCAGTATTGCTTCCGCCGGGCTGCCGGATTCGACAGTGGTCCGATAGATCGCAACAATGTGTTCAGGTAATCCCTGGAAGGGAATTTGCCCCTGCAAAGTGCGGCTTTGATCATCGTAGAGCAGGAAGCCAAGCACCTCCACCGAAAACAGTTGTGCGATGGTCTCGATGAGCTGTCGAATCAGGCCGGTATAATCCATTGAAGGAACGACCGTCTGGGCAAGATTTGCCAGAACCCCGAGTTCGGAAACTCGGCTTTGCTCGCTCTTGTAAAGGATTGCGTTCCGAATGCTGTATGCAGCCTGGGATGCAACTAACTGCAGCAGGTCGTTGTCATGCTGGCCCAACGCTCCGGCGGTCGAGTGCCCAATTTCAAGAATGCCCACAAGCTGATCGTCCACCAGCAGGGGGAGCCCGAGATATGACTGCACCGGATACGCAGCACCTAATTCCGGAAGGGAAGGATTGGGTGTAGTGGTATCAGGAATTAATAAAGGCTTACGGCTGGTCTGGACGATTTTCGTCAACTCTCCAAACTGTGAGTTGGAGAGCCGGGTCAGTTGAGAGGTACCTGTCGTTTCCAGGGTGTATGTCGTGAGGGATTGAGTCGTCTCGTCGGGTATTGTGATCTCCATCAGATCCGCCGGGATGAGCTGGGAAACATTTAATAGAACGGCGTGCAATATGTCTTCGAGAATTAAGCTGGAGGATACATCCCTTGCAAAATCGGAGATGATCTGCAGGATGGACGATTGTGAGGCTGCCCCTTCAAGGTTTGTGACGAGCTCGGCATTCCGCAGGATCACGAACATCAATGGATAGGGGCCGGGAATTTGATAGGAGGTGGCTTCCACCAGACGGCCGTTGACAGAGAGCCTCTTTTGCCCCGCTATGACGAACAAATTAAACAGTTCCTCCGCCGGACGGGCGCGGCGCACCAGGCGCTCCAGATCAGCGTATTCATCCGGGCGCAAGCCGAACCATTCGCGCGCCAGGTTGTTGATATATTCAACACGTCCACCTGCCTGGACGATCAATATGGCTTCATTCGAATGTAAAGTATCAGGGGGAACAAAAGATGTCGCAGCTTCTGGTGAAGAAGACGAACCATGCGGCAGGCGGCGGAAGGCGACCACCACCAATACTGGAAGGATCAGTACCAGTGAGACGATTACCAACCCAAGGCCAATCTCCAGCCCTGCTGACATGATCGAATAACACCTTATCCGCCGGTCGCGGCATCCTGGCGGCGGGCTTCAGCCGCCAGCTCTGTGATCTCCCGAATGTCAGCAAATGAATGCATGCTCGGAGATACCACGCCGACAGACATGGTCATAAAGGGGACCTTAACAGTCGTCCCATCAGAGGAAGGAGCGTTCACAAACCCCTGCTCGCGGTCGATGAAGTTGTAGTGGGTTAGCACCTCCTGGTCGAAGCGGTCCTTGAGGCGCGTCTTGATCGCATCCGCTTTGCCTTCGGTTGTGATAATGATGAAGTTGTCGCCTCCCGCGTGACCGATAAAGTCGGAGGTAGTGCCAAGCTCATCCACCACTTCACCGATCATCATCGCGGTAAAACGCAGAACGTCATCTCCAGCTACAAATCCATACACATCCTTGAAAGGCTCAAAGTGGTTGACACGCGCATCCAGTAACGCCCAGGCCTTTACACGGATGATACGGCGGAGCTGTTCCTCGATGAGGCGCCCGGCAGGGAGGCCGGAACGCGGGTCGGTCAGGCTCTCGCGTTCGGAGCGGCGGATGGCGCCCTGGACGCGTAACTTGAGCTCCTCGATGTCGAAGGGCTTGGTAATGTAATCATCCGCGCCCAGTTCAAGTCCCTGTAATTTATCGCTCCGCTCATCCTTCTGAGTCAGAAAGATCACCGGGATATGACTGGTGCGCATATTGGTGCGCAAACTGCGGCAGACCTCATACCCGTCAATATCCGGGAGCATGATATCCAGCACGATCAGATGAGGCAGAACCTGTTTGGTCCTCTCCAGGGCATCTGAACCGCGCACGGCAACATCCACATCGAAGTCCATGCCACTGAAATAAATCTTCAGCATGTTCCCAATGTCGACGTCGTCTTCAACTACCAACAGGCGGGCTTTTCCCATAAGCGGCCTCCAAAGTTACATTTGCGCCAGGCGCATCTTCCGAGAGTTGATTGCATTTCGACGCACAGTTTCAATTTGCTGCGGCGTCACTTCCCGCTCGAACGAACGAAAACCGCTCAAGCGGAAACCATGTTTCTTTGCGATCCGATCGATCTCATCCACGCGTTCGCGTGTCAGATGTTTGCCCAGTGTATAATCCTCAAAACGGCCTTCGAGCGCCAGGGCAATCGTCTCTGCCATGCAGGCGTATGCCTTGCCAGCCGGAAGACCAAAATTAAAGTGGAAATTAACGGGGCCTGGCACATCCACCATTCCACCGTCAATCACTAATATATCATCTCTTGCTGACGCCACCATTGCAGAAACATCACGGGGGCGGGCGACATCGCAAATCACACTGCCTGGCTGTAAATGCCGGGGCTGGATAATATCGTGGGTGGCACTCGTCACGGTCAATATCAACTGCGTTTCTGCCAAAACATCCATCGTTGTGCTGGTGAACAGCTCGGCTCGCGCTCGCACCTTCAGCCTGTCGCGCAGTTCTGTGAGTGCTTCCTCTCTGCGTCCGATCAAATACAACCGTTCGACGTCGTCAGCCAGCAGCTCGGCGGCAACCTGTCCGATCGCGCCGGTCGCTCCAACCACAGCAGCCGTCGCCTCACCGAGTGGGATTTCCATAAGGCGGGCTGCCTCCCGCATCGCATCCACCGCCACCGCGACTGTGAACGAGTCGCCGGTTGTGACAGGCACATCCAGAGCCTTTGCAATTGTAATCCCTGCATCTCCAACTACGGAAGTAAATGCACCCAGTCCAAGTATTTTTGCGCCCAGTTTTTCGGCAAGCCGGCCGGTCTGAATGATCTTTCGATAGACAGTCCCCTCAGCAAGTTCCAGCATCCTGCGAGGGGTGTATGGACAGGCGATGAACCAGCCTCTCACCTCCCTGCCTGTGGCTTCCGATGTAATCCCTTCGATTTCAGAAATATAAACAGGCGGAAAGAACGTGGAAAAGAAATCGATCTGTCTCTCAGTCAACATCCGGCCGAGCAGAGGGTACTTGCGACTGACATCCCGTTTCGGATCGATGGGATGAATGATAAACGCAAACGTATCCACCGCTCACCATGATTCCAACTGGCTCTCGCCCGGGCGAGGGTACAACCGCCTGTGAAGACCGGCAGACTTGAATGTATGATGATCGCTATCCTCATAACGAACATCCCGGTCAATGACCCGCCGGTCTTTGGATGCAACCAGGACAACATCCGATTCGATCGTGCGGGCGGGATAGACGATCAATCCGGAGCCAAGGCGGCAGTTGTGACCCACCGCGCTCCCCATAACCGGGCGGTTTGAAAAATTCAGCCTGCCGTTCCCATCCAATGCACGAAGGGGAGAAGGAACCAGGTTGTAATCTGTGAACGTGGAGCCAGCACCGATGAACGTGTTCCGTCCCACCACACACATCTGCAGGCAGGTATTTTGCGCGATCATGCTGTTCTCCATGACCGTCGTCATAAATAACGCCGTATGGAATGGAAGGAATGCCCCGTCCCCCACTACCGACAGCATCAACTGGACATCCTGTGAAATATTTACATTGCTCCCGATGATGCAATTCTCGATGACAGCACCGGCGTTGATCGTGACATTATCGCCGATCGTGGTAGGTCCATGAATGATGGCATGTGGATCGATGATGCAGTTCTTACCGACACGGACTAATTCTGAACATTCAAGGATCTGGCAGCCCTCATAGATTGCCTTTCTCAGAATGCGCAGCTTGAAACCCAGCTCGTCATTCAGGCGTTTTTCGAAACGCGCGCCGCGTGAAAACAAGCCGTATACAACGTCTGCGATAAATATATGTACCCAGGAATCGATGGCGATCAATGCCCGTAAGGGGACTTGAAAAACCAGGTCGCCGCTCTGGTCTGCCATATAGGTCGGTACGTGATAGTAACCGATCTCACGAGCCTGTAGATTAATGACCAGCGGCTCCACATCGGCGACTGGGCCCTTCGGGTAATACCACAGGTCTGCCAGGTACAGTTCGCCTGCTGGTGTATAGGAGGTCGAGAGGGGAAGTGCGTGTTCCTTGAAGGCCGGGTCATCGACGGAGAAGGCGGCGCGGCAGGGCCGTTTGTTTTTCCGCGCAGTGGTCATGAAAAGGCGAAAGTACTCTTCGTCAAAAAACAGATTGTCCCGGTACACAATGGTTTCGCCACGTTCCAGCGGAAAGCGCTGACCGGGCTTCAGCTCAAGCTCCCGCGTGGTATAGGGAGCCAGTATATTTCGTTGGTGCAGCCAGAGTGGGGTATTGTGTATGCGCAGATCCCGGGCGGGTTCATTAAATGGCGATATTGGGTAAGGTGCGTTGAGAATTACCTTGAGCATATCAATAGGGTATTATTCCACAAAACCAGGAAAAAAGGGACGTGAAGTTGGTCTGCGCGCTGCCGGCAGAATTGTAGAGTGTACCAGTTTGGTTAAAAAATAGGGGTCTGATCGATCTCAATCGTGCAGGACGGGTCCCCGGCCGCGATACAGGTCTTTTCCTCCACGGTAAAAACCTTGCCGCCGCTCACCCAGTAAAGAGCCTCCTGCAGCAATCCCACAGCCAGGTGACACACAGCATCTGCTGACTTGCGCTCCCAGCACAAGGGACAGCGCTCGATATGCCAGAGTATTTTCCCATCCTCCTGGTCGATACGCACGCGCTGATCCGTGAATTTGTTAAAAAGTTCGGCAAAAGCCGTCGCACCGGCAGACAACTTGGCTGGGAGCGGCAGCAGGCGAAAAGCCATCTCAGTTAATCCCAGTTGCGTACCATACTGCCTTACACCATAGTTGAAGCAGGCGCGCCCGACCCGAAGCGCCAAACCTCGCCCACCATGAGGACCGTAAGCGCGCTCGAGCATTTCGTTCAGGCATGTTACAGTTGTGAAGGAAAAACCCGGTTCGTTATTATCAGGCGGATAGTTATCGATCAAGGAAGAGAGATTCCCCAATTTCAAGACAGCATTGACACCCGTATGTCCCACGATCTCTTCCATGGATAACAGGATGATCCGCCCCATTCGATTCGGATAGTTATATGTGGCAATCGGAGTTGAAGGAGTAGGTATCATCATGGGGCAAGGGTCACAGAAGGGGTAACAGAAAAGGCTGAGGAGAGCTGCGGCGTCTGTACTGATTCATCCATGTCAAGGAAGTTTTTTAGACGCAGGGCAAACGGCTGAGGTTCCTCCAGCATCGGGAAATGCCCTGCCAGCGAAAAGCGTTCGATCTGCGCGTGCGGAATCCCTTTTTGCATGGGCTGCCATTGTTTCGGATGCACGATCTTGTCCTGGTCGCCGTAAATGCCCATTGCCGGGACTTTGACCTGATCGAGCAGAGGACGAAGGTCGGTCCGGCGAAGTGAGGCGATCGAGAGCAGGAAGGATTCGAGCGTGGTTCGTGAGAGATCCCGATCCATCATATCCGGAAAGCGCGCGTCAGAACAGATCAGAGGTGCATAGAAATGTTTCATCCAGGTACGAAATGGACCCATCATGTTAAAGATAAGGAAAGCGCTGGGACGATATCCAGCAATTTTAAGCAGCGGCGCCAGGGAAGATCCCACAATGGGGGAACCCACTACAACCACCTTGCTGACTCGCTCAGGGTAACGAATGGCAACAGAAAGGCTGACCGTTCCGCCCATGCTGTGACCTACCAGGGGAGCGCTGATAATCCCCAACTGTTCCATGAACTGGTTAACAAGGCTGACAAAATCCTGCACAGCATAAGTTTCGCGCTTTTTGCCCGACTCGCCAAACCCCCAAAAATCGAGTGCATAGGTGCGGTAATAACGGCCGATGAATCCCATCGTCTCCTGCCACAACCCCCAGGACCCCAGCCATCCATGTAAAAGGATGACGGGTTTTCCGCGTCCATACACTTCGTAATGAACGATACCCTGATCAGTAGTTATAGATGACACTTTTTCTAATCACGGGTCCCCTATCCTCCCGACTCCATTTCAGCAAGAATACTATACAGTAGCTCGAGAAGGACAGATTTGACACTACTTTTATCGGTGGCGACGCATGGCAGGAACCTGACCCTGTTATCCAACCTCAAGGCATGCCGCATATCGTCGAGTTCCCAGGCATCCTCACGGTCCTGCTTGTTGGCAGCGACGACGTAGGGCGTAGGTGCATAGGCTCGGAAAGTTTCGAGGATCGAGCGCCCTTCGCGGAATGTTTCAGGGCGGGTACTGTCGATCATGACGATGAAGCCCAGCATCCCCTCAGAAAGGATTTCCCACATGAAGTCAAAGCGTTTTTGTCCGGGCGTACCAAATAAATACAGGACGAGGTCCTCGTCAACCGTGATACGCCCGAAGTCCATGGCGACCGTTGTGGCTTCCTTAACGGAACGCTCTGCGGTGTTGGAAATCTTACGTTCGGTCGAGACAACGTCGATTTCACTCACAGACTGGATGAATTCCGTCTTTCCAGCATTGAAGGGACCTGTGACCACCATTTTGACTGTTTGCATAATTTCTATCCTTCGCACAATTGACTACAGTGATCGAATACGCCCGATCAATCTATTGAGTAATGATTTCTGTTCTTCCTTGTTTTGTGTCGGGAACGTCTTCGGACTTTGCGGGATGACCATCCCTTCAGGCCGAACGATTTCCACCAGGCCGGCCTGCAGTAATCCATACACGATGCGACGGATGTCATGATCGGTCATCTTGTTCGTGTGAGCGATCTGTTTCATTGTATTTCTGGGATTGATGAATGAGACGACGCGCCATTCCTCCACGCTCAGGCTGACGTTCTTCAGCGGACGATCCGTGAACTTTAATGCCATGTCGAGGCTTGGGATTTCATCCTGCAACTGTTCCCATTCCCGTAACTGGCGGGCTCCCTCGATGATGATATTTTCGAGATCCAGGCGGACATTGATGCGATCGTCCGGGGGGAGCATTTCCCCCTCGAAGCGGAAAAAGCCTTCCACCCAGGTAAAGAGGCGGCGGATGATTTCTGTAAAATATCCCTGCAGATTGGCGAGAATTTCCTCCTGCGTGAGATATCCGGCATTGATCAGCAACAGTCCCAGTTCTTTATCGTTGATCCTGCCTGTGCGCTCAACGATGGCGCGATATTGATTAACCGTTAATTTATTGGCTTTATGCAAAACAGAGGCAAGGCTTCCATCCTCCTGGCCGACACGGGCATATGCCAGTTTCCCTTCGCGGAAGGAAACGTACGCCTGTTCGGTGGGTCCATCCACCACAAGCGTGCCGGTCTTTTGGGCCAGGTTGATCAGATTGAGCAGTTGTGTAATTGTAAAATCACGTAGATTGCCGCGTAAAGCCATAAATACCTCAATAAAATCCCCCGCCTGGGAGACTTAAAAAAGATTATACATGCAAAAGGATACAAGCGTCAAACCAGGCACTTTTATTTGAAAAGTAACTGGAAGGTGGCAAATTTTGCGTGATACACTTTAGACCGCTGCGTAAGAGCGGTTTCCACAGAAAAGCCGTGGTTTACGCAAGAATGAACAATGAAACACACATGGAGCAATGGATGCAAAAATTGATCATGGCGTTCCTGCTGGGTATTCTACTGAGCACTTTCAATGCGCCAGTCACAGTGAACGCCCTCCAGGCAGGGGTCACACAAAACGATATTACCCTGAATTTTCCAGAAACAGCTACTTTTCAACTATCTGTTAATCATCCGGCTGAGATCATGTCCATCGTATTGGAATACGGCAGCAGACAGCAGACCTGTGGAGAAGTGGTCGCCAAAGCCTTCCCACAATTCAAGGAAGGAACGACCGTAGATGCAGAGTGGACATGGGAGATGCTCCAGAGCGGGTCCCCACCACCCGGTACGGAGCTCTGGTGGCGCTGGCGTATCATGGACGCAAATGGGGACGAAACCGTAACTGACACCCAAACTGCCACTTGGCTGGACGACGAACACAACTGGAAGACAGTCGATCAGGGAGATTTCCTCCGCCTTCATTATTATGAAGGTAATCAAAGTTTCATTAACAGTTTATCCCAGGCTGCCTCAGACGGGTTGCAATTCAATGAGCAACAATCAGGACTCAAAGCCGAGTCTCCAATTGACATTTATGTCTACGCCAATACAAATGACCTGACAGATGCCATCCTCTATGAACCCTCGTGGACTGGTGGGCAGGCGTTCCCGGATCAGGACATTGTCATTATCGGCATATCGGAGAACGATCTTGAGTGGGGAAGGGATGCCATCGTCCATGAGCTGACCCACCTGCTGGTCGGCCACCTGACGTTTTCGTGCCTCGGCGATGTACCGACGTGGCTCAACGAAGGCCTTGCGATGTACAGTGAAGGCGAGCTC
>DATFET010000035.1:0-5953 GCA_035250835.1 Anaerolineales bacterium | reverse complement strand
GACCCACGTCGGCGAAGTGGATGGGATCTATTATTCCCTCGGCTATGCAGGCCATGGTGTCGCGATGGCGACCCACCTGGGGAAGACTGTTGCCGAGGCGATGGTGAAGGGAAATATCAAAGAGCATCCCTTTGCATCTTTCGATTTCCCATCTGCCCCCCTGGGGTTGTACAACGGTTACCCATGGTTCCTGCCCTTCGCAGGCGCGTGGCACAAGCTATTGGATTGGGTGGAATGATCAGAGGGAAGGGGACAGTGGTCAGGGTCGGTGTGCAGGCAAGGATTTCCCACTGTGCAGGTTATTCTCGTAAGGTCTTTCATACCAGGGGTCAGGAAGATGCTTGCAGAGCGCGTTCCAGCAGGTCGTTGACGTTGAGTTCGGCTGCCCATTTATGCAGGTAATCGAGATCGAGTTCACCTGCGCGGGTTTTGAGTACCCCAACGCCTGCGGCGTATCGCGCCATTGTCGGTCTGAGACTTCGCCGCCCATGCGATACCATTCGAGCTTGGCGAGGACAGTATCTTCAGGGCTGGTGACATAAACACTTTCTTCAGGGTTGACGGAAATGACAGACATTCTGCGCCGTTCGAGCTGCATTTGATCGAAGGCGCGCGATTTGCGAATGAAGATGTCCACCTTGAAGGCCGTTTCATAATGGATGAGATTGAAACTGCTTTGATGCTCGATGGCGTCCTTCATCATTTCGTCATCCGCGTAGAACTCCTTGGAAAGCACCGCAATCATTGGCTGGATGTGTTCAAGGCGCATATCCGCCACAATATCCACATCCAATGTGGAGCGCATGACACCATGCAGGGAACTGGCGAGCGAGCCGCCTACCGCGTAGGGGATGCCAAGCCGTTCAAGTGTTTGCGTGACGAGCAGGGTAATGAGGGTGGCCTCACCTTGCACGATCATAGACCTTTCGCGCCAGTTCTGAGCCGAGCATGAGCTCAGCCAACATGCGGTGGACTTGTTCGGGTGTTGCATTCGGGTTCCGCTGCTTAATGCCCGTGATCGCCAGGGTTTTGACGGTTTCATTCAGCCCGTTCAAGATAGCCACTTTCTTCCATGGAGGCATGCGGCGAATGAATTCGATCTGCATTTGCTCAATTTTTGGATGGGTGTCGGGATATAGGACGCTCATGGGGTTAGTATATCAGTCTCCAGAGCTGATAGGAAAAGCCCTATGAAGGTTGTTTTCAGGGAGTTCCAGTGCTTAGCGGGAACCTTCGCGAGCCGAATATTCCGGAGCGCCCCTTCTCCTCATTCGATTTCCACTCTGCCCACTGCGATTGTATAACGGTTACCCATGGTTCCTCCCGCTGGCGGGCGCCTGGCACAGGATATTGGATTGGGTGGAGTAACTGAAACTCCTACGGCCAGAGTGGAGCCTGCAACATGCAGCTTATAGCCTCAAGCGCCTGAAAATCCCTTCAATATCATCTATCCAAAATTCGCGGTAGCGTTCACCTGGGATGCTGCTATTATGGGTATAGAGCGCAAGCCCAATGTAGACGTTCAAATCGTTATATCTGAATGTCTTTGAACTGTTATTCTTCATGAACAACTTCACGTAACCATCCACCTTGTACTCATAATCGCTGATCTTTGTGCCTTTGGGGTCAACAAAAGCGATGTAATAATCCTGCCCCTTTTGCAGCCAGAAGATGAAATCGGGGAAAAAGCTGCTGATGGCATTGGTGTTGCGGTTGTAATAAGGGATGTACACCTTATCATTGGTTTGGTCCAGCTTACTGAACATCCACCAATCGAACTCTCTAAAATGATGGTTTGGCTGTTTAATGTATTCCTCAAGTTTCGTTAGAAAGTCAATCTCACTTTTGACCGTGATGGCATAACGCACAAGAGCGTTTTGATCATCCGCTGAGAGCGACATGATCAGCGGGACATAGTAGTGATTGGCGATCTTCCTGATGTCAACACGAACAGCTTGATATTCTGCTTTTTCTTCCCGGGTAATATGTTCTGCCGCCGCAATCCCTTCCGTGTAAGCATCGATGTCAATATCCTGGTTATCCAGCTTTTCCCTGAGCATACGCCTTACCAGAGCCGGGTCTTGCGCCTCAAGCACTGCCTCTATTTTCCCTTGTAACTCATCGGCAAGCTGTTTGATCAGGACCCTGATCTTACGGAAGTGGTTGATCTCATCTTCCAAAGGTTTGAGCTGCTTGAATTCCCTGGGAACGACTTTGAAGTATTGCTGCAGGCGGGGGAAGATCAGGTTGATATTTCCATACTTTCTGCCTTCGCTTGTGGTGGCAAAATATTTCCTTTTATTCTGCAGGCCTTCCTGAAGCAGATTTATATCCTGGGGCAGCAAATCATGGTGGGCGAGTAAAAGACGTTCATCACCCAGGTATTCCACATATTCTTTGAATCGTCTGAATTCGTCAGAGCGCAGCTCGAACTTGCGCGGCTCTTCCTGTTCGACCAGCGGCAGGGAAGCGTCCAGGTAGGTTGGGATCAACAGAAGATGACCGTCAATGTCCTTCTCATTGAGGGCAAGCGCAATTTCTGTGCCCTGTTCCTTTTCCTGTTCCAATCCTTCAAAGATGGTCGCGAGCGCCGAACGATTCGTGCCAAAGATAAAGAGGGACTGGACAGCCGAAAGATAAGATTTTGCCTTATCGTATAAGGCGTCATCCACTTCACGGGCGTTGTGCAGATTTTCCAGCCGCTTGCGCTGGCCTTTAATTGGTTCAATGCGCACGCCGCGCCCGACGGATTGCAGGACGAATTTGCGAGCCTCTGCAGCGGCGCCGATGTTGATGAAGGTAATGACGTTCGGACGGTTTGAATCCCAGCCTTCATAAAAGCTGCGTGAGCCCATTAACAGGTTGATCTCGCTGTCTTCCTCGTTCAGACGGGCAAAGAAACTTTCATCTTCAAAGCCTCTTACGATTTCATAACCTGCCAGAAAGTCCTTGAGCCATTCAGTGGTCTGACCGATCTTGATCAGTGCAAATGGAGCAGCCGACGTCTTGAGCTTGAAAGCCAGTTCCTTATCGTTGGACGGGCGTACCAGTACTTCAATATCGCCGCTGCTTTCCGCATGGAAGACGTATTTCAATACGTCATGGATCGTCAGGCTGTTGAACAGCGGCTCATCCAGTGCAAAGGTTTTTCCCTCGTACAGCCATTCAGGCGCGGAGGCAAGTTCTACGCCCAGCGCCGATTTGGCAGCCGTGTACGCCTGGGAGGAAATTTCCCCTTTGCCAATGCGCTCCAGTTCACGGAAAAAGAGCTTGAGATCGGCATCTTCGGTGTTGACTGAGTTGACCAGCGCCAGCAGGAGCGGGCGGTGATAAAGGGAGACATTCGTCGCCTCGCTGAGGCTTTGACGTGACTTCGCCACATAGGCAAGCATCAGCAGGGATTGCAGGACGATCCTTTGTTTTTCTTCATTGGTGAAGTCCTCCCTGTCACGGAAGGCGCGGTTTTCCTGTTTCAGCAGGCTGATATGTTTGCCATATCCACCCTGTATAAAACTGGACAGATTGAATTCATAAGCGGTGGTACGTATATCACGCGGGTCGGTGAAGGTGGCGGAGAAGTTGAAAAGAAAACCGTTACGGCTCAGGATGCTGTAAATATGCTGGCGCTTGGAATCTTCCTTGTCGCCTTTATGGGCTTCATCGAGCAGGACGTACCAGTTCCCGTTGTTATCGTAATTCCTGAAGTCAATGATGCGTTCTTTTTGCTCATCGCTCAGGTTGTCGGAGCGGTAGGTGAAGACGGTCAGTTCCTGTTTGCCGAACATGGGCGAGATACCGCGCTTGAATTCGGGATAGTCCCGCAGCTCCCGCAACTGAATATGGGGCGTTTTACCCGATGCATTGAAATCATTGACATGGTCGCGCAGCTGCTGGAGCAGGTCTTCACGGTGGGTCAGCAGCATCACATCCTGGGCAGGGATCTGCCCGCGCTGGATCAAGTGCCAGAGCAGCTCCAGCATTTTGACGATGACCAGCGTCTTGCCTGAGCCTGTTGCCATCCAGAACCCCATGCGGTTGACAAAGTGAAAGTATGGGATGTGAGAATTATCGATCGGGTAGTAGGGAGCAAGCAGGGAGGCGTTTTCCCGCTTCCTGCCGAGATTGAGTTCTGCATCCAGCTCGACCTGGTTATCCAGATACCAGTTCATCAGGCGCTGCTTGTTCATGTCATTACCCCGCCTGCCTTCGGCCGGGTTACGAGCCGCAGGGGAAGCAATCCCCTGTCTTGAGGAGACTGCTTCGCTATCGCTCGCAGTGACATGTTCATCGTAATAGTTCCACAAGGCCTTGAGCGCATTCTGCAGGGCAGACTGCTGATACTCCCACAGGCTGCGGGTGCGTGAAAAGGACGCCAGGTCGAAGGTCGTCCAGGCAGGCGGCAGGGAGTCAAAGGGGATATCGTTGAGCAGGTGATGAAGGTTAGGCATAGGGTTGATCACTCCTCTCCCTTCCAGGGAGAGGGCAGGGTGAGGGTCGCGCTAGGTTGCATTCAAAATGCTCTCAATCTCATTAACAATTTTCTCCACGACCGCATTCAGGTTATAACGGACTTCATCATTTGTAAAGCGGATCACTTGATAACCCAAATCCTCCAGGTAGGCTGTGCGGACAGCATCGTATTCTACCTGTGAAGGCTCAAGGTGCGTAGCGCCATCCACTTCGATACATAGCTTTACCTGTGCGCAGTAAAAGTCAATAATAAAGTTCTCGATCGGATGCTGCCTGCGGAACTTATATTTCAGGCTGCGGTTCCGCAAGGCTCGCCACAGCGTCGCTTCCGCGGGGGTTTGCGGATGGCGCATTTCTCTGGCACGCGCTAAAAGCGCAGGATAAACACGGTGACGGCCTTCCATAAGAGTCTCACAGACCCCCTCTCCCTGGGGACTATAGCTCCCGAAGCGAAGCGAGTGGAGGAGGGCCAGGGTGAGGGTAATGTAATCCGACCCTCATCCCGTCCTTTCGCGGAGCACACCTTCAGGTGCTCCCTGGCAGGGAGAAGGGGCAGGCTTACCACCAGATCAGCGGCTTGACATCTTCCCACCTGGGATCGGACAGGCTGGCGGTCGTACCGTCCTGGAACTCGACAGTATCTTTCGTAATACGTTTGATCCATTTGCCCGTAAGACAGGACAGCGTTTCGGCAAGGTCGATGCCGTCGTAAAGTTTCTCAAGCTTCACTTCCACCTTGTTCTTCTTCTTATCGACCTTGACAGCATCGAGCAATTTGAGATCGCGCAGAAAGACATAACTGGTGTAAACATCCTGTGTGCCTGCAAATAATGGAGCATCTTCATAGCTGGCTTTCCGCAGGGCATCTTCGTATTGCTCCAATTCGAAATACTTTACAAAGTGACTGATGCCTTGCCCTCTACGTTCTCCCCCCTGAAGGGGGGAGCCAGAGGGGGGTACTGCCTTGCCATCCTTCCATTTATCACTGAATGCCACTTTCTTGATGCGCGGCAAAATGACCGTATTGAAATGCTCGCCCATCTCCACCAAAATATACTTGCGCTTGCCGTCATCAGTGCGATTTATGTTCATGACAGAATGGGCAGTTGTACCAGAGCCCGCAAAAAAGTCTAATACGAGCTCGTTTGATTCTGATGCAGTTGATCTCAATATGTATTCATAGAAATCGTCGCTATGAGCGAATGGAAAGGCTATACCTAAATCATCAAGGCCTTGTTTTCCTCTTGCACCACTTCTATACATGCTCGGTAGTTGGCTGGTTTCGCTTTCATCAAGGTAGGTTTTCTTTCGTGGCAGCTTGGTGTGATCTTCCCCAAACAATATTTTGTGTTTGGCTAATAAGTCGTCCATAGTGTCAGGGGCATATCGCCAACCATACTCAGGTACAGGGCATGGTTTTTTCGTAGTTGGATGTATTAGGGCTCTGTAGAACTTTTCGTCAGTTCTTTTATCTGTAGCAGAC
>DATFET010000026.1:0-10446 GCA_035250835.1 Anaerolineales bacterium | reverse complement strand
GGCATAGCGTGCCGCTAGGTGGGTAGCCCGTCCGGCGATCCCCTCGCCATGCCGGCTCGAGCGCACCCAGTAGCCAAGGTTGCACAGATGATAGACAGGATGGATGTGACTTAAGTTGCATCCACCCAGAACAAGTCCATTCCCTGCGTCGGTGACGACGAAGGCAAACAGGCTGCCTTCCTGCCAGCGTGCCCGCGTGATGCGGATAAACTCTTTGGTTTCATGGATCGAATACCCGTCGTGTGCCCAGTTCATCCACGGTTTCAGATCTGTGAGCGATTCGCGTACCGCGGCATACGTCGCCTCTGCATCCTCCAGGTGGAAAGGGCGCAGGAGGACAGTCCCATCCGAAATTTCCTGTGAAAGCAATATCTCCTCACTTATGACCTTAACAAAAAACGGAGTCACGATCGTGACTCCGTCATTATACATTCGAGCGGACTAGGTGGTAATGTATTCTCGCAGGTTATGCTCCACTGCGTAGGCGGCTGCCTCCGCCCGGTTGTTCACGCCCAGCTTCGAGAGAATGCTCGAAACATAATTACGGACCGTCCCCTCGCCGAGGAACAACTGCCTGGCAATTTCGCGATTGGTCTTGCCTTCGGAGACAAGCAAAAGCACATGCTTCTCCTGCTGACTGAGATGCTGGAAGGCTGAGGCCTCCTCCTCCTTGACAGCCCGGCGGACTTCCTGGAATACGCGCTGGGTTACGGCCGGGTCAAGCAGCGCTTCACCGCGCGAGACAGCTTCCAGCGCCTTGACCAGGTCGTCGCTGCCGATCTGCTTCAGGATGTATCCTGAAGCGCCAGCCCGTATGGCAGAGAACAGCATCTCGTCCTCAGCATAGGATGTAAGCATAATGACCTTTACGTTTGGATGCTTGGTGACAATCTGTTCACAGGCTTCGATCCCCGAAGTGCCGGGCAGGCGGATATCCATGACCACTACATCGGGCTTCAGCATATCGGTTTTCTCGATCGCCTCACGCGCCGATCCGGCTTCTGCGATCACGTCGAACTGGGGATGACGTTCCAGGAGAGATTTCAATCCCAGTCGTACGACCTCATGGTCATCCACCAGGATGATGCGTTGTTTGGCAGGTTGCTTTGGCATGACGTTGATTTTACCTTATTTACGACATTTCTCACTAAAAACAGGGCATTTCATCGGATGAGATCTGCTTCCGCTCCACGCAAGCTGGGATCTGTTGCCGTTAAAAAAACTTGCGAAGGACTGCGCCTTCGCAAGTTTCTGGCGTTTACCTGGCCTTGATGTTGATCGTCCGGGGTTTGGCCTCATCCGCCTTCGGCAAGGTGATGGTCAGGATGCCGTTCTCGGATACGGCCTCGGCCTTGTCGCTCTTCACCGCGGTCGGCAGGGCAACCGAGCGCTCGAAGGAGCCAAATCGATGTTCACGAATGTGCCAGGCCTTGTCCTTTCGCTCCTCTTCGTGCTTGACCTCACCCTTCACAGTGAGGACATCGCCGGTGATGTTGATCTGCACTTCCTCCGCTTTGATGCCGGGGATGGAAGCCTTCACAACCACTTCATTGTCGGTCTGGTACAGGTCGATCGCGGGTGTAGCCATCGACCATCCATCCCTGAGCGAGAGCGGGCGGGTAAAGGCATCGTCGAAGAGACGATCCATCGCCTCACGCAGAGTCATCATCTCACGGACGGGTTCCCAACGGGTTAAGTTAGACATAGCTGCCTCCTTACTTAATTTGATCGATTTTTGCACCATTAATATAAAAAGCTTGTGTTAAAAAAACACAAGCTCCTCATAAAAAAAACGTAAGAAAACCCAGGTGCGGGATTAAACTTTTTGTCTCTTGTAATCCACAAACCGGTAGCCTACGCCGCGCTCGGTAAGAATGTACCTGGGATTGGCCGGATCCTTCTCCAGCTTCTGCCGCAGGTAATTGATGTACAAGCGTACATAATGCGGTTCATCCCGGTACTCATAACCCCAGACTTTGACGAGCAGCTGGTCATGTGTCACGACCCAGCCGGCGTTCTGCACAAGGTGGTATAGGAGGCGGTATTCGGTGGGACGCAGCTTGACCAGTTTGCCTTCGAGCCAGACCTCGCGGCGGTCGAAATCGATCCTGAGGCGTTCGTCCACTTCGATGATGTCGTGCATCGATCCGCTGGCCCCCTCCGTGCGGCGGATGACCGCCTTCACGCGGCTGACCATCTCGCGCGGGCTGAAAGGCTTGGTGATGTAATCATCCGCCCCGAGTTCCAGTCCGCGTACCCGGTCATCCTCCTCGCCTTTGGCGGTCAGCATAATGACCGGCACATTGCTCGCCTCACGAATGGTTTCCAGTACCTCGAAACCATCGATATCCGGCATCATGACATCCAGCAGGATCAAGTCTGGATTGATATCGCGCAGTCTCTGGATGGCCTGCTTGCCGTTGAACGCCTCCGAAACCTGGAAGCCGTCATGCTCCAGGTTCATGCGGATAAAACGCACCATGCGCTCTTCGTCGTCCACAACCAGGATGCGGCGGCGATCAAAATCATCAGACATGGAATCACTCCCTTACAAAGCCGATCAGGTTTTCTTCTTCCTCGCTCTCAAGGACTTCGATCAGTGTTAATTGGTCTACAGGCCAGATTACCTTGACTACATTGTGTTCGAGGTAGTGAACATCCTTGCCATCCCGCAGACGTGGATTGCTGACCATGATCAGGGTATCGGCGGGCTTTGGCAGCTCATCCACTTCACCCACAACGGAGGGCTCACCGGAAATATGCAGTATTACTGTATATGGCATGATTACACCTTCCTGCCAGAATCGTCACTTAAATATTCCTAAGCAGGACCTGGATTTTCAACTTTCCCAAAGCCAGGATGTCCCCGTGACTCAACGACTCTTCCACATGCGGATTGATGCGCCGTCCGTTCACGTATGTGCCATTTGACGATCCCAGATCCATGACAAGTACCCGTTCGGAATCACGCTTTACCACAGCATGCAGACGTGAAACACCGGATGCATACGCCTGGTACGGGGTCAGGTCGATATCAGGCATGATCGGCTGGCCTTCGCTTAATCGTCCCAGGGTGAACTCATTGCGGGATGCCAGCGGCAAGATCTTGCCGCTATCCATCAAATGCAGAGAGATCCAGCTGTTTGCCGGAGCAGAAACAGCTTCGGGCCGAATGGACTTCTTTTTCAAATCCTCAGCGATCTGTTCGTCTGTAATAGCCTGTGTGACAAGGGTCTCCACGCCGTCGAGTTGTGCGCCGCACTCTGCGCAGAACATTGCCCCCGCCACATTTTTATGCTGGCAATTTGAACATACGATCATGAGACCTACTCCTTTTTTGGCGGCGCATTGACCAAAGCGCGTGTGCCATAATTCATTTTTTTACTGCCCTCAGACGACAAATCGTTCTGTCGCTGTAAATGATCCACTTCGAGCAAAATTGTATGTGCCAGACTGCGCTCACCCTGCGATAACAGATTGGATGCAAGCACCTGCAGATGGCGAGTGGCTGTGTCAATTCGACCGTTCTTGACTTCCTCCCGCGCCCGTTCCTGCATGCGGAAAAGCATCAGCTTGGACAAAGCCTGCACGATCTTTGGCGGCGGTGGCTCGGGCCCAGGCAAATCGGAAACGGGCCGTCTCAGTTGCAACCGCAAAGGAGGGACAGGCAGGGGCTGAGATGAGATTGAAACCCTTAATGTTCCGTCCAGAATGGTTGCCACGTCTGATTTTACCGCTTTTGGCTGAATAATGTACTCAAAAAGTATCTGAGTGGAAGCATCCTGCAATATTGTGCCCAGTCTCAACGGCCCATCCAGTACGATCGGAGAGGGATCTGGCTGGAGGCGGAATGCATAGGATAGATTGATCCCATCCGCGGGCCTCAGGTTCAGGACAACCTCCTCTGCATAGATCTGGGCAAGAGCATTGAACTTTTCCAGCAGCAATCGCTTTATATCCTGGGGCTCGGCGATGTAAGCACTGCTTCCTCCGGTGCGCGTGGCCAGTATATCCAGGAATATTTCGTTCCATTCCCTTCCAATTCCCATGGCGCTGATGCCTATCCCCTTTTCTGACGCTCTGGACGCCAGAGCAAGACACTCCTGTTCATCGCCATAGGTTTGACCGTCCGTAAGGAGGATGACGTGATTGACGCGACTGGCATCCAGGCTGCGCATCACTTCCTGCAGGCCGGCTTCCAGACCCTGGTAGATCTCCGTTGCCCCGGAGGGCTGGATCATCTGGATTTTTGCTTCCAGCCGTGTGCGTTCCTCGTAGAAGGTCGCAGGGATGACGATCTCGGCTCGATCACTGAACGTTACAATACTCAGGACATCCTGGGGCCTCAGATTTCGCAGCACCTGGATCGCTGCAGCCTTCACCATATCCATCTTTTCACCCTGCATAGATGTGGAGCGATCCAGCACCAGGCAGACGTTCAAGGGCGGGGCAGGCGACTGGCGGGCATCCACCGGCGCTTCGAGCTCCAGGATTATGTAGAGCATTTGCGGCTCGTCGAGGCGAATCAAATTCGGACGGCTGAATAGTATTTCATGACTGTACGGCAGGATGATCTTTTCTTCAGGAGGCAGGGTTGCATCATATTGTTCGCGGCGTTTTGGGTTGGATAATGTCGCGTAGGCCTGCTGTACGCCAAGGAAAAGCTCAGTCTCACCGGCGGTTGTGTTCTTGTCTGGATGGAGTTTTTGCGCGGCTTCAAAGTAGGCTCGCTTGATATCCTCCTGGGTCGCGTCACGCCTCAAACTGAGCAGATTGTAATAATCCTGCATGCCTGCAGACATGGTTAGCCAATTAATTGAACAAGGATTACACTTATGTTATCAGGTCCACCTGCTGTATTTGCCGCATTTACCAGGTTTTGACAGGCACGTTGAAGATTGTCCGCCTCGTTGATGGAGCGTACCAGGTCCTGTTCGGTGATTACCCCCCATAAGCCGTCACTGCAGACCAGCAGACTTCCGGGTTGCGGAAACCCCACTGTGAAAATGTCGGGCTCCAGAATCTCTCCCTGGCCGAGAGCGCGGTACAGCACATTGCGATGCGGATAGTTGGCGGCTTCCTCGGGGGTGATATGGCCCAGTTCCTCCAGGCGTTTTACGAGCGAGTGGTCGCGCGTGATCGGCTCGACGCGCCCATCCGGGTAAATGAAATACGCGCGGCTGTCGCCAACGTGCGCGACCGTGATCTGCTGGCCCACCACCAGGGCAGCCGTCAGGGTTGTCCCACTGCCCGGCGCCTCCTTTTGGATGGAGCGCTGGGCTTCACGGACCGCGTCCTGCATGATCTCCTGGAACGATTCTTCCAGGGCGTCGCTCTTCACCTGGAAGAGATAGGGATGGAATTTGCGCAACACATAACCGGCTACGCTGCGGATGGCGGCGTTGCTCGCGACTTCGCCGAACTGATGGCCGCCCATGCCGTCAGCCACGATGTACAGCCCGAACGGCAGATTCCCTGAATTGCCCGCCATGGTCGTAGTCAGGGCCAGGAGGCTGTCTTCATTCAATTCACGCTGCTTCCCCACCGACTGGCCGCAGCCGGCAATCAACTGTTGAAGGTCATAGCGCGGATGATGGTTGTTCACGATCGCATGGAGCTGCTGCTCCGAGAGGGGAGCAGTGTTGATCATATCCTGCATTTTAGAAGGAGATTGCTGATTCCCAAATAACCTGCTGAAAAAACTGTTCAACCAGTTCATAAGCTTATTCACAAAATCTCCTTCTCAGGCAAGCAATGCATAGATGTGATGGTCTGTAGAACCGAAGTAAATAATGTCATCGTAAACCAGAGGCGTCCCCGTAATGGCGCCCTCCGTTCCAAATTTCCAGCGCAGGCGTCCCGTTCGATACTCCAGGCAGTACAGGCTGCCATCCACCGATCCACAATACAGGGAATCTTTGTAGGTCACCGGAGATCCATTGACCTGGTGTTCCGTGCGGAAGCGCCAGACCTCCTTGGAAGTCCTGGCGTCCACAGCATAGATGAACCCATCGGAGGCACCTGTAAAAATCAGGTCATCTGCCATGCAGGGTGTGCTGATGGAGGGCTTGCCCAGGCGGAAACGCCAGAGCACCCAGCCATTGCGCGGGTCGAGCGCGTAGAGTGTGCTGTCTACAGAGGTAAAGAATATGGCCTGTTCGGTTCCAACGGTTGACGAGGTGATGGCGCGCTTGGCATGGAAGCGCCATTTCAATTCACCGCGATAATCGATCGCATAAAAATCCCCGCTTTCACATCCCACGTAAATCAGCTCATTGAGCACGAAAGGAGTGGAGCGGATCGCTCCAGCAGTTTCGAACTTCCAGACCAGGCGGCCTGAATTCAGGTTCACGGCATGCAGATTCATGTCATCCGAACCGATGAATACGTGTCCTTCGGCAATACGAGGGGTCGAGCGGATGGGACCCTTAGTGTAGTAGGTCCACACCACCTTGCCTGAGCGGACGCTGACCACATGCAGACGCTGATCCTCCGAGCCAAAAAAGATATTTCCATCCGCAATTGCCGGACGTGAAACCACGCCGCCATCGGTGGGATATTTCCACTGGAACTTTCCATCGGCTGCATTCAGCGCATACAGGTTGTTATCGTATGAGCCAGTGTACAAAATACCCTGGGAGATCGCCGGGTTGCCGCGGATCTCATCTTCACATTTGAAGGTCCAGATTGGCTTGATGCCGCCTGCATTAATTGGCCCGGTTTGCGGACTGGCCGAGCGCACCAGGGCGCCAGTCTTGCGTGCAACATGCATGAGGCCCTGTTTCATCTCCTCCGCAGTTCGGAAGCGGCTCTCCGGGTGATACTCCAGCGCTTTGGTTACTACAGCCTCCATTTCAGCAGAGACGTATGTGTTGATTCTGCGCAGCGGACGCTCAGCGAACGAGAAGGGCGGCTCCAGGCGCGGGTCGCGGCGGGATAACGCGTGGTGGATGGTTGCTCCCAGCGCGTAAATATCAGCGGACGGAGTGGCTTCGCCACGGTACTGCTCGGGCGGCGAATAGCCCTCGGTGCCGATCATGGTCCCCTTGATCCCCGATTGGAACGTTTTGGCGATCCCAAAATCTACCAGCATCACGTCGCCGCTGTGATTGATCATCACATTGGACGGCTTCATATCGCGGAAAATGATGGGGTCGGGCTTGTGTTTGTGAAGGTAATCGAGCACATCGCATAATTCGATGGCCCAGGTCAGCACAATGTCTTCGGGCAGGAAATTTTGCGCATCGTTGATGATGGCTTCCATATCCTTGCCATGGATGAACTCGAGAACCAGGTAGGAGCGGCTTTCGATGGAGAAATAATCGTAAATGCGGGGAATGGACGGGTGATCCAGCGTAGCCAGCAGGTTGGCTTCGCGTTCGAAGTTCTGCACAATGGTTTCACGCACGACCGGATCGGGAGCTGTGTTGATCATTTCCTTGACCGCCACCAGCTTTGTCACATTGGGGAAGTGCATGTCGCGGGCGCGGTAGACGGAACCCATACCCCCAATGCCAATGACTTCCTGAATCGAATAGCGATTGGCAAGCGTGAGGCCTGCCTGCAGCTGACGGGGAGTGTTGGATTTGTTTTCACCCCGATCATCTGACAAATCAGGAAATATGCGTGTCTCCAGTGTTTTCTCCTATTGCAATAGATTATAGTTTGCAGTGACACGTTTGACAACTGCCCAAAGGTTTTTGACATTTCAATTTCGTACATGTGCCCGCCAACTGAGCCCTCAATTCCCTTGCAGGGAAGGTACTTCTGCGGCACAATTCACTATTGTGAAAATCCTGGCGGTAAGCGATGAGGTGGTCGAGAGGCTTTACAGCCTTTGTTCAAGCGGTCATTTCGACGGGATCGAGTTGATCCTGGGATGCGGCGACCTGCCCTACCCCTATCTCGAAAACCTGCTGACCATGTTGAACATCCCTCTCTTGTATGTGCCAGGCAATCACGACCCAAAATACAATGTGGAAAATTCCCTTGCCCGTGTAGAGGGCGGTTCCAACCTGGACCTGAAACTGACCCGCTTTAATAAATTCCTGATCGGCGGCTTTGGCGGCTCTGTCCGCTACCGCCCGGATGGCACCAACCAGTACACACAGACCGACGCTTATTTGAGAGCGTTCCGCCTGTACCCGCGCCTGATGTTTAACCGCATGCACTATGGCCGCGCCCTGGACATTCTCATCACGCATTCGCCTCCATTCGGCATCCACGACGACGAAAGCCAGTCCCATCGCGGGTTGAAAGCGATTAACTGGCTGCTGCGGGTGGCAAAGCCCCGCTATCACTTCCACGGGCATACTCATTTCCACCGCCGCAATATCTCGCCCTCCGAAACAAACTCCGGTATCACCCGCATTATCAACATTTATCCGTACAAAATCCTGGATTTAAGTCATTAGAAAATTTCCTCCAGGGAATCCCTGTTGAATGTTCAGGGGCTCATGGAGGCCATTCCAAAGGTATTGTTTATTTCATATGTCAGATCAAATTAATGAACAGGCACGTGCCGATTTTCAAAGGGCGCGCTTCAAGGCTTTTATGAACCGGGTCTGGGCAACCCTGTCCGGGCAGCCGTCCACCCTGCTTTCCTATGACGAGATCAAGGAAAAGCTGCACATCGGCGGTCCTATCTATCGGGGGGTGAAGACCGTTCGCGTGGACCAGATCGCGGGGAGTCTGAACCGCTATCACGAATTCGACCGCGTCTTCCTGCCGGCCACCGACAAGCTGGCCGAGCGCTGGACGAGCGTCAACCGCGCTTTTTACCAGGAGATCAGCCTGCCGCCGGTTGTGCTCTATAAAGTGGGGGAAGTCTATTTTGTGGTGGACGGTCACCACCGCGTCTCGGTGGCGCGCGAGCAGGGACAGATCTATATCGAGGCGGAAGTACGTGAATGCGCCACGCGCGTCAACATCACACCCGGCATCCACCCGGAAGACCTGGAAATCCTCGAAAACAAAGTCAACTTCCTCGAGCGTACCTCCATCGATGACCTGATCCCCGAAGCCAAGATCAAGCTCACCATCCCGGACGGCTTTGACCGCATGCTCGAGCACATTGCCGTGCACCGCTATTTCATGGGGCTGGATTGGAAACGCGACATCTCGGAGGAGGAAGCCATCCGCCACTGGTATGACACGGTCTACATGCCCATTGTCCAGGTCATCCGTGAGACCGGCATCCTGAGCGAGTTCCCAAGCAAGACCGAAGGCGACCTGTATCTGTGGGTGCTCGATCACCAACGATACCTGGTGGAGGAAGGCGAAGCACTCCTGCCTCCTGAGGCGGCAGCGCGCAATTTTATCGAGGTGGATCCCATAAAAAAGAAAGCGCGCAAAACTCGTTCGGACAAAGGTAAGAAGAGAAATAAAAATTGAGATAAAGGAACTCCCATGACATCACAACATCCTCTTGCCGGAGTCTATGCCGCAGCTGTGACTCCCCTTCGCCCGGCCTCCCCAAATGAGGAGGATGGCGATTCAACCCTGGACCTCGAATCGGTCCCCGCCCTGCTGGATTTCCTTGCCTCGCGCGGCTGTCACGGAGCTGTCCTCTTTGGGACGACCGGCGAAGGTCCCTCGTTTTCGCCCCGTGAGCGTGAAGAAGTGATGCGGGTGGCATGTGCGCATCGAAAAAAGCTGCCGGATTTCCGCCTGATTGCCGGCACCGGGACGCCGAGTCTTTCCGAAACGATCGAGCTGACGCGGCTTGCCTTCGATCTCGGTTTTGAGGCTGCCCTGGTCGTGCCTCCGTATTACTTCCGCACCGCGACAGAGGCTGGGCTGTTCAACTGGTTCAGTGAATTGATCCGCAGGGCTGTCCCCACCGATCAATACCTGCTTGGCTATCACTTCCCCAGGGTGGCGGGAGTCGGGTTCTCGATCGAGCTGCTCTCGCGACTCAAAGATGCCTTTCCTGCGCAGTTTGCAGGAATCAAGGACTCCTCGCATGATGCCGACCTTGCCCGTAGTCTCGGAAATCAGTTTGGGTCCGATCTTGTCGTCCTGACCGGCACAGACACTTATCTCGAACTTGCCATGCAAAACCAGGCCGCGGGCTGTATCACGGCACCGGCGAATATCCTCTCCCCTGATTTGCGCGAAATCTGGGAGGGGATGCGTACGGGGGGTGATATCTCAGAGCCCCAGGGTCGCGTGGAGCAGCACAGACACATCCTCGAAAAATATCCGCCCTACCCGCCAGCGTTGAAAGCCCTGCTTCACCGGCTGCATGGATTCCACAGGTGGACCGTCAGACCGCCGCTGGTGGAGATCGACCGCGCTATGGAGGACAGGCTCGTTGCCGAATTTAAAGAGTGACGAAAGCAGGATCGGAATTAAAAAACTGGCAGGCTCGATTCATCAGCCTGCCAGTTTTCACGCTCTTAAACAACAACCCCGAGGTGGAGCGGGGGAACTCGGACCTCGGGG
>DATFET010000020.1:0-4875 GCA_035250835.1 Anaerolineales bacterium | reverse complement strand
CTCCCATTTCGAGACCCATCCCACCTCCTCCCCCGCTGCCCGTCGATTACGCCGGGAGCGTTCCCGCCAGCCCCGTGACTACGACAGAGATCGTGGAGAAAACCACCATCAATCCACTGGTGATAGCTATCGGCATTGGCGCCATCCTGTTCCTATGCATGTGTGGAATGTTCTTCTGGTGGGTGGACGCGACCTTCCGCTGGTGCGTCTTCTTCCCCTTCCTCTCAGGCTGTCCGTAAGAGTTATCCCATCTCCTGTGAAGTTTCTCTCACGGGAGATTTTTATTTAAAGACCTGGAGAATTGCCGCGAGATACAGTGGATTTCAATAGCACAGCCCGCCAGCAGTACAACTGCTGGCGGATCAATTTCGTATTAAATGTATGAGACAAGCGGTAGAATATGGAGTACCTGGAGATTTCTGATGGAAGATAAATTTTTAATATCCCCGCGCTGGAGTTCCACGACCAAACTGCTTGTGGGGCTGGTCGCTATCGGTATTTTCGCATTCCTGCTCGCCCGCTTTCAAAGCCTGATCCCCCCGCTGTTAATCATTATTATCATCTCCTATCTGTTTCACCCGCTGGCAGCGCTGATCGCCAACGGCCTGGGTGTTTCGTGGAAGGCTGCGGTTGGCATTCTGTATCTGTCTATATTCATCTCCATCATTGGATTGCTAACGGTCGGCGGGATCGGACTGGTGGGGCAGGTCCAGAGCCTCATCGACCAGGTCCAGTCGATCATCGCCGATATACCCGCCCTGATCGAGGAGATCTCCGGCCAGGTGTATAAGATTGGCCCATTTACGGTTGACATGCCTACGATTGCACAGAGCGCCATTGTCAGGCAGGTGCTTTCCTTTGTCCAGCCACTGCTTGGCAGGACCGGCAATCTCGTGGCCGCGGTCGCCAGCGGCGCAGCGCAGATCGTCGGCTGGACGTTTTTTATACTGATCGTCTCGTACTTTATCGTGAACGAAAGCAATGGTATTTCCGGCAACCTGATCCGCATCGACCTGCCCGGGCATTCCGAGGATCTTCGCAAATTGAGCAGCCAGATGGGGCGCATCTGGAATGGTTTTTTACGCGGGCAGATTATCATATTTTTCCTGGCATTTGTCATCTACGCAATTCTTTTGAACCTCCTGGGAGTCAGGTTTGCCCTGGGTCTGGCTTTAATGGCTGGACTGGCAAGATTCCTTCCCTACATCGGTCCGGCGATTACCTGGATCACGATGGCCCTGGTGACGTTCTTTCAGGCAAGCAAGCCATTTGGTCTTGAGGAAAACCCGCTGGTGTATGTGGCGATCGTGGTCGGCCTGTCTCTCTTTATCGATCAAGTCCTGGACAATTACGTTTCCCCACGCATCATGGCGCAAACCCTGCGGGTGCACCCCGCGGCTGTTCTGGTCGCCGCGCTGATCATGGCAAACCTTCTGGGAGTTCTCGGCGTGGTGATCGCGGCGCCTTTGCTCGCATCCCTGACGCTTTTGAGTCGCTATACGATGCGCAAAATGTTCGACCAAGACCCCTTTCCGCCCGGGGATGCCATCCCTCCGACGCGGCCGGTAAGCAGGGAATGGAGGACTCGCCTCAGTCTGCTGCGTCGTTCTCTCTCGCGCAGCCCCGAAAAAAATGTGATTTCCGATAAGGAGAAGCAAAATGAACAATAATAACAACGAGCCTCGAACTCAGACCATTGCCGAGACCGATAACTTCCTGGCATGGAAGGCAGAGGAGCCGGATGGGGAGACAACTTATCACGTTGAGCTGAACAATGTCACCGTGCATTTTTTCGAGGAGGAGTGGAGTGAATTCCTGCAGCTGGTGCGCAGCCTGGTTTGAGTCCTCGCAGATCTTTCCGTCATTCATTTTGAAATGACCCCGGGCATAAAACTTAAAAATGCCATCACCGATGTGCGCGGGATCGAGGTGGGCCACGCGCAGGATGACGAGGCACTGACCGGCTGTACCGTGATCCTGTGCCGCAAAGGTGCTGTAGCCGGAGTGGATGTGCGCGGCGGTGCGCCCGGCACTCGCGAGACCGACCTGCTCGATCCGGTCAACCTCGTCGAAAAGGTCCATGCGGTGGTGCTGGCAGGCGGCTCCGCGTTCGGGTTGGATTCAGCCAGCGGCGTCATGCAGTATCTTGAAGAAAAGAAGATCGGATATTCCGTAGGAGCGGCGAAAATCCCAATCGTCCCGGCCGCTATCCTGTATGACCTGGGACTCGGTCGCGCGGACGTTCGACCGGATGCCGCCATGGGATACCGCGCTGCAGCTTCGGCTTCCTCGAAAAAGCCGGCAGAGGGCAATGTCGGTGCAGGGACAGGTGCGTCGGTCGGCAAGCTGCGCGGAATGAAATACGCGATGAAAGCAGGCATCGGAACGGCCAGTATGAACGTCAATGGAATCATCATCGGCGCGCTGGTCGCAGTCAACGCGATCGGCGATGTAGTGGATCCGGACAGCGGGACGAAGATCGCGGGACTGCGTAGCGACACCACACTTGAGTGGATGATAAGTAACGAAACGCGCCGGGCTGTCAAGTCGAATACTGTGATCGGCGTGATCGCCACAGACGCGGCGCTGACAAAAGCGCAAGCCACCAAAGTCGCCCAGATGGCACAGGATGGACTGGCTCGCTCCATTCGACCCGCGCACACCCAGTTCGACGGCGATACGATCTTCGCACTGGCAACCGGTCAAAAAGATGCAGATGTTTCCATGGTCGGCGCGTTTGCAGCCGAGGTCATGGCGCAGGCAATCGTGCGCGCCGTCAAAATTGCGGAATCCGCAGGCGGGCTGCCCGGGTTAAAAAACGCGTAATCTATATTCAACAAAAAAGAGGCTGAGCCTCTTCGGTTCAGCCTCTCCTGCATTCCACTCCTGTCTCTCATTCTTATCCCTTAAGCTCATCCTTCAGGATCATCGACATGAGTATGCTCACAATGCTGACGACGAGAGCACCCAGGAACGCATTCCACCAGACGGGTTCGAAGATGATCAATCCAAGTTCAAACGATTGGCTGATCACATACGTCAGCCAGAACAGGAAGGTATTGATTACGAGTGTAAACAGGCCCAGGGTCAACACAATGAGCCCGCAGCTGAGAAACTTAAGCAAAGGTCCCAGTAGGGCGTTCACAAGACCAAAGATCAAAGCGATCCAGAGCAGGGAAACCACTCCGCCAGCCAGGTCGAGGCCCGGCAGGAGCAGGACTGCCAGATATAAAGCGATTGCGTTGATCCCCAGACGAAGGATAAATTTTGTCATCGTATCTCCTCTTGATCGATTATCAGTGCTTCACAAAAGTTGAAGGATACGGGTTTCTCCCGCGCATTTCGTGATCTCCTGATAGTGTTATACAGATATACGATGAACAAATGTGTTGGTTGCATCAGGCGCGCATCCACAACAAAGTGCGGCGCGCATTGAACCCCGCGGAGCGGATTGCCTCTGTCATTCGACCAGCGGGAAAATCCAGTGAAAGCAACGAATAATTCGACAGCGAACGACGTGCGTGAGCAAGCAGTAGGGCCAATGCTTCACCAGATAACGCTTCGTTTTCGCTTCGCGCGGCGAGGGGGACCGCGGCGTAAAGAGACTCAGACCTGCCCCCTTGCGGCATCCATGTTAGTGTGGCGAGCAGTTCATTCCCACGGACAGCCGCCCACTGTTTAATTGGATAGTCCACAAACAAGGTATAGAGCCAGTTCCAGAAACCCGGTCGTAGGGTGTTGAGATTCCAGAAATGGTACCAGGTCAGGGAGTCGGGGTAGAGGCGGCGAAGCCAATCCAGCTGGAGAGTCCAGAAGTGCGGATGGCGCGGTACGATCGCGATATCGGTTCCCTGTTCGGAGAGGAAACGGTCAGAACCGCCGTACCAGGCAGTACGGCGGGCAATCTCCTGAAACCCCAGTCCTTCATACAACCTGATCGCGCCTGGATTGTCATCGCGGACATGCAGCCAGACCGCAGATGCATTTTTGGCGCGCGCCTGCTTCATCGCCTGCTCTGTCAATGCCCGCCCGATTCCGCGCCGCCGGTAATCGGGATGAGTGGCTACATTCGCAATGAGATACACACGCCTGCCGTGGTCCCGAAACGGGATGAGGCTGGCGTTGCCCACGATCCGCCCATCCTGTTCCCAGATGTAGCCTGTCAGCGGCATGGAGGCCGTTTCTGCCATGTGAGAAGCCCAGTTGAGGAAACCGGTATCACGGCTGGCGCGGCGCATGTCCGAAAGGTAGCGCTGGCCGTCATTATCCATGGTGGACGAGAAACACAGCTCGATCAAATCCGCGACAGTAGACAGGTCACGCAATACATTCAGCGGACGGATAAAAGGATGTTCATTTACATTAACAGGAATGGTGATCGAACCCATTACGGCAAATTATAGCGCGTTGTGAGAATTTTCCTCCAAATTCGTTGATTTAATCCATATTTGCCGAATGCCATACGTACACAAATGAAGCCATATAGGTCAGCGGAGCGAACAATGTGGACTGCCTGCCCTGCAAATCCAATTCAGGGGAATTGGAGGCAATCTGGACCACATTTCTTCCAAATACCATGAACACCAGAATAACAAACTCAAATCTAACATTCCTCTTATGCCGCGCTGACAATCTGGCGGCGCGGTTTTGTTATAATGCTCGCATAAATTCGTAGCGGTGGACAGCTGTCCACCGCTACAGGAGAATTTTCCCTATGATGAGATTTGACAGATTTACAGAAAGAGCACAGGAAGCCGCCCAGCGCGCTGCCGAGATTATCCAGCGCTACGGGCACAACCAGATCGATACCGAACACATCCTGCTGGCGCTGATCGAACAGCCCGGCGGGGTGATCCCCCAAATTTTGGAAAAACT
>DATFET010000006.1:0-2783 GCA_035250835.1 Anaerolineales bacterium | reverse complement strand
ATTGCGAGGCGGCGCACTTCCGCCGAAGCAATCTCCCGGCTGCAATAGCCCAAATTCTTCTAAAAACAAGAGATTGCTTCGCTTCGCTCGCAATGACACGATGAAACCTGTGATTTACTGAAATTTCTAAACTCATGGCCCTTCGATGGTACTTTCTGTTTATGGTTATAATCATCCAATGTTTTATCGAATTCTGAGCATTATAGATATCCTTGCACTCGCCATCGCGGTTGTCATTGCAAGCGGGGGTGACAGCCCAAGGTTTACAGGAGAATCCGACCGGATCCGCGCCCATACGCGCGAGATCGAGTTCGATTATCCCAACTGGGTATGGGACGCAGCCTGGACAAAACTCCAGCAGGGCGCGATCAGCGCGCCGTATTTATTCGATCGCGGCACGAACAAACAGATCGTTTTCGAGTACCTGCGTATTACGGAACAGCTCATCCAAACGGAGTATGCCATCGAGCGGGTATATGTCAACCCGCAGATCACAGACAAGGATGCCACCAGCGAATTCCTGCGCGCCCAGCGTGACAGGCTGATCGCCAGGCAAACCCAGATCGCTCCATTTGCGGAGGCTACGCTGCAAAGCCAGGTCGCTGAAGCGCTCGCTGAACTCGACCTGACAACTGTCGGTCAGACCATTCCTCCCATCCTTTATCATACGTCGCCCACCCCGCTCGCTCTCATTGTCGCCCCGCGCGACCGCATTATCCAGATGACCAACATATCGATCCTGCCCACCCTCACGCTTGACGAGCAGATCGAGCTTGAGGACAAAGTAGCAGAATCACTGGATGTCTCGACACTGGTCGTGCCGATTGGCGGTGTGGGAGTTTATCCAACCATGGTGATGGAGACCACGGATCTGCGCTGGGTTCTTGACACCATTGCCCATGAATGGATTCATAACTACCTGACCATCCGTCCCCTGGGGATTCACTACACAACAACTCCTCAGCTCCGCACGATGAACGAGACAACCGCCTCGATCGCTGGGAATGAAGTCGGGATGTATGTGCTGCAGAAGCATTACCCTGAAATGCTTGGCTCTGCACCCGACCAGAATAGGATCTCTTCCAGGGACAGTTCCCTGACTACGGACAGCTCTGACGACCCGCCGCCCTTCGATTTCCGCGCCGAGATGCACGCGACCCGCGTCCGAGCAGATGAACTGTTAGCCGAGGGCAGGGTGGAAGAGGCTGAGGCGTACATGGAACAGCGTCGTGAGATCTTCTGGCAGAACGGATATGCGATCCGTAAACTGAATCAGGCATATTTCGCCTTCCACGGCGCCTACGCGGATGTGCCCGGCGGCGCGGCTGGAGAGGACCCAGTCGGGCCCGCAGTCCGCACCTTGCGCGAACAAAGCGACTCCCTTGCAGAATTCATCGATACCATCGCCTGGATGACCTCCTTCGATGAGCTTCAACGGGCAATCGAAACGGAGTGACAGTCACTCGCCCTTCAAGTGACTGTCATTCTCAGGGAATCAAATGACCAGGTATTTTTCCTTCCTCTTTCTTCTCTCATTATTTCTGTCATCCTGCTCACAGACAACAGCCACCCCTTCAGTCAATGCAACACCTACAATAAACATTATTATTCCAACACCAGTTTCCTGCACGAGCATTGTCGCTGCGCCGACGCCGGGGCCGCAGGAACCCTCCATTTTCCAGCCGATTGGCGAACAGGATCACGTTCGAGGCGCTGAAGAGCCGGTCTTTACGGTGATGGATTACAGCGACTACCAGGATCCCCGCAGCGCCCTGTTTACTGAGGCTGTGGACCGGCTGCTCGAGGAGAACCCGGATGAGGTCCGCGTGGTGAGCCGCATCTTCCCGTTGATTTCGGTCAACGACAAGGCTGCGATCGCCGCACAGGCTGCCGAGGCGGCTGCCGAGCAGGACAAATTCTGGGAAGTCCGTGATCTGCTTTATCAGCAGCAGGCAAACTGGGTCAGCCTGTCAGCAGAGGATTTCGAACAGTGGATCGCCGCGCAGGCCTCGACTTTGGGATTGAACGTAGACCAGTTCCAGGCCGATATGAAACGAGAGGATATCGTCGCCGAAGTCCAAAAGGGATGGGAAGACGGTCAGAAGATGGGGCTGCCGGGCACGCCGCTGGTCCTGATCAACGGGCAGATCTACGGCGGACCGCGCGATTACAACAGCCTCAACGACATCCTGCAGTTGATCCTGCTCGGCAGGAAACAATTCATTGCCTGCCCGCCAGTCACCGTCCAGGGAAACAAACAATACATCGCCACGCTTCAAACCGAAAAGGGAGACATTGTGATCCAGTTGTTCGCCGATAAGGCGCCGTTCACGGTGAACTCCTTCCTGTTTCTGGCGCGTAATGGATGGTATGACAACATCACCTTCCATCGTGTTATCCCCGAGCTCTTTGCCCAGAGCGGCGATCCCAGCGGGACGGGCAGAGGCAACCCTGGCTATTATGTTGTTACGGAGATCGACCCGTCTCTAAAATTCGATAAGCCCGGCATGCTGGCAATGGTCAACTCGGGACCGGATACCAGCGGAAGCCAGTTCTTCATTACCTACGGGCCGGCTGCGCAATTCGATGGACAATATACGATCTTTGGGCAGGTGCTGAGCGGCATGGATGTGTTGGAACAGTTAACTCCCCGCGATGCCCAACCCGGACAGGATACACCGCCAGGGGATCAATTAGTAAGCATCACAATCGAGGAAAAATAATGAAGGTCACACAGACACACCTCCCCTCCTTAATGGGTTCCCTGTTATTCATCCTGGGTG
>DATFET010000005.1:0-2734 GCA_035250835.1 Anaerolineales bacterium | reverse complement strand
GACGGTCTGCCAGCAACTGAAGCCGAGGTGTCGCGCGTTTCACTGGAAGAAACACTCGCGGCACTTCAAAGCGGCGAAGCAATCGTCGTGGATGTACGCGGTTCGGATGCCTATCAGGCGAGTCACGTTGCCGGGGCAATATCCATTCCGCTGGGAGAAATCGAAACCAACCCGTCCGGCTTGGACCTCGACAAGGACCAGTGGATCATCACCTACTGTACCTGACTGAACGAGCACACAAGCGCCCGTGCGGCCTTCGTCATGTTGCAGAACGGTTATCAAAAAGTGACTCCCATCCTCGGTGGATTTGAAGCCTGGGTCGAAGCGGGATATCCAGTAGAGCCGTAAAAAAAATAAACAAGTAGACTCGTGTTTACTAACTATTATTGGTAAATAAGAGGTGACAATCACTTCAGCTGACGTTTTCCCAAGAAAATCACTGATAAAAGTGACTGTCACCTTATTTCCGAATACCACCTCTCATGACCATCCTGTCCATTGACCACGTCCAGCTTGCCATGCCTGCGGGAGAAGAAGAGCAGGCGCGCGCCTTCTATGTCAATGTACTAGGATTTACCGAAATTCCCAAGCCTCCTAAACTTGCGACGCGAGGCGGCGCCTGGTTCCAGGCGGGGAAGGTCCAGCTTCATTTGGGTGTGGAAGCTGATTTCAAACCCGCTCGCAAAGCGCACCCTGCTTTTATCGTCAATGACCTTGATTCGCTGATCGCCAAAGTTCGAGAGGCCGGATTAGAAACCGACACCTCCCAGCCGCCTCTGGATGGATTCAAACGCGACCAGGTCTTCGATCCCTTCGGGAACCGGATCGAGCTGATGGAGAAGCTGTGAAAACGCCTCTTGTTACCCCCTGGGCCGATTCCGTACCCCCGACCCAATCCACGCTCTGGCGTCTCATGTCAGATGAGGGACTCAGTCCCTACTCGTGGTCAAACGGACCACATGATCGGTATGCCGCCCATTCGCATTCCTATAACAAAGTGATTTATGTCGTGCAGGGAAGCATTACCTTTGGTCTGCCTCAACTCGGCTCGAACTTGACCCTGAAAGCCGGTGACAGGCTCGAGCTGCCGGCTGGAGTCGTCCACGATGCTGTGGTCAGCCCGCAGGGAGTGGTCTGTTTGGAGGCGCACAAGGATTGATGGAACGGAATCAACGTCCGGCTTTGACTGAGGCGAAATCGGTAAACTAAAAAGGACACGTCTGTCATGGACGGTCCTTTTTGATTGAAGCTTAGAGCTTACCAGTCACCATGCAGCCAGCCGCGCATTTGCATGGCATTCACCACGCGCTGAATGGAAACCATGTACGCCGCATCCCGCATGTAGACGTTTTCCTTTTCAGCCGTTTGAAGTATCTCCAGGAAGGCGGTTGTTATCTTTTCGTCCAGACGCTGCAGTACTTCCTGCTTTGACCAGTAATAGTTCATGTCATTTTGCACACCTTCGAAATAGGAGGTGGTCACTCCGCCTGCATTGCACAGAAAATCGGGGATGATGAAGATCTTATTTTGCTTGAAGAACTCATCGGCTTCCGGAGTTGTGGGTCCATTGGCGCCCTCCGCCACGATGCGGACCCGGCTCGACATCCTTTTGATGGTCTCAGAGTTTACATGTCCCTCGATCGCAGCCGGGATCAACACGTCGGCTTCCTTTGTGATCCAGGCCTCGCCGTCTTCGATCAGATAGCCGGCCGCTTCAGCGGCTTTGCGGTCAATGGTGCCATACTGATCCACGATGGTAAGCAGGAAACGAGGATCGATGCCATCCTTGTGACTGTAGGTATAGGATTTCCTGTCGTGGCGATCCCAGCAGGAGACACACGCTACCTTGCCGCCAAGTATTTCCACGAAACCTATTGATGCATACTGCGCCACATTGCCAAAGCCTTCGATCGCGGCAATACATTTCGTCGGATCCATTTGCAGGTGTTTCATCGCCTCGCGAACGTTATAGATCACACCGAAGCCTGTGGCTTCGGTGCGGCCCAGCGAACCGCCGCCGCCGACTGGTTTGCCGGTAAACACACTCGGCGCATATTGACCGGATAACTTTGAATATTCGTCCATCATCCAGCCCATCATCTGCGGGGTCGTCCCAACATCCGGGGCAGGGATATCCTGGCGTGGGCCCAGATTCTTGATCATTTGCTGAACCCAGCCGCGGCACAGATGTTCCTTTTCATTTGCCGAGAGTTTGGAGGGATCCACGATAATGCCGCCCTTGCCTCCGCCCAGGGGAATATCCACCGCAGCGCATTTCCAGGTCATCCACATGGCGAGGGCGCGCACCGTATCGATCGTTTCATCCGGGTGGAAGCGGATACCGCCCTTATTCGGTCCGCGGGCATCATTATGCTGGACACGGAAACCTGTGAAAACCTGGAGTGGGCCATCTTCCCGCCGTACAGGGATGCGAAAGGTAAACTCACGAGCGGGCCAGCGCAGCACTTCGCGAACACCCTTGTCAAGGTTCATCATCTCGGCGACGCCGTCGAACTGGGATTGGGCAATTTTGAATGCATTGATTGGTTCTGTCATGGTTTGTTCGATCATGGTTTTCTCCTGGAAAGTGGTATGTTTTATGGAAAATATAAGCGGGCATCCCGGACAGGGAGCCCGCATTCAGTTCGAGTTATATCGTGCCCATTCTCATTGGATGCTTACCCGTTAAATGTCTTACATCTCAAGGTTATCATGAGATGCGAATACTCGCAAT
>DATFET010000445.1:0-3387 GCA_035250835.1 Anaerolineales bacterium | reverse complement strand
CCCTCCGAGTCCAGGGAGCGCTTCATAGCAGGCAGGATGAGGAGAGAAACAGCCGCCAGACTCCCTACCCAGGCGACGGTGGCAATCAGATGCAGCCAGTAGGTGAGCGCGAGCGCCCAGGTGGGCGGAGCCGTGATCATTGTGTGGGAGTTAGTTCCGTTTCATCTGCGGACAGCCCATTGCGGTGCAGCCGGGTGCTGGCGACATCACGGATATGAGGTCGGTGGTGGCGGTGTGTCGGTGACGACCGGTGTGCCCGGTGTAACAGACAATGTCAGGTCAATGGTCGGGGTCGCGGGGTAACAGCCGCTCAGAGCGTCGTCGTAATTCTCGGCAGCCGCATTGTCCAATGCGGCGATCGTCTGGGCATTTTCATATTGCGCAACCGCATCGCAGAACTGGCTCTGGCCGAACAGTTCATCGCCATAACGCATGGACGCAAACCAGAACCGTTCAGAGGCTGTCATCGTGCCATCCCATAAGTTGCCCCAGCTGCGGACCTGCTCCAGATAGGCAACTGCCTGCTTCCAATCCAGTTCCCAGAACGAGGCAGCGATCAAATAAAAGCGCGCGCCTTCCCGCAGTCCATTCGCATCACGGTCCAGGGGACCGAAGCGTTCGGCCAGGGTGAGCTGATAGATCCCGCCTTCCAGATTACCCTGCTGTGTGATCTGGTTATAGCCATAGTTGCGCAGCGCAAAATAATACATACCGTCCACCAGGGAGGTCTGATAGGTAGGGTCGAGCTTGCGCATTTGATCGAGCGCGCTGATGGCGCCGGGCCAATCCTGTGCGGCGATCAACTGCTGGGCGCGGGTGAACGCGTCCTGAGCGCCGGTAAAATCGGGTGTGGGCGTCAGGGACGGGGTCAGCGTGGGTGTAGGCTGGTTGCTCAGCACCAGGACTTCAGTCAATTTTTCCTGCGCGCCGGGAAAGGTAGGATCGTTGGCGATGATCCACTCGAGGCGCTGTCTGGCAATCTCATACCTGCCGAATTGCATATCGATGAGCGTGTTCTGATACTGCTCACCGAGCTGCTGCGTGATTACGGAGGATTGGTTACTCTTTCGAACGCTGATACCGGAGGCATACCCGCCAAGCACGGCAAGGATAAGAAGTACGATCAAACCCAGGCCGTAGAACAGAAATGCCCGTCCACGCCTGGTTTTTAGTACAGGTTTATTGGGTTGTGTGCTTCCAATAGTGTCAGTATTATCAATCATGGGTTGAATTATATCCTAACGAAACGATGGCCTTTTGCGAAGGTTTCTTGCAGGAAACAGAGGCTTGGAAACAACCTCCGCAGGGATTTCATAGTTTCAATAATAATTTGGCTTCAGGCCAGATGAATGGGATCGCGACCAGCCCGCCGATCGCCATCCCCAGCAAGGCAGTCAGGACAGCGGAGCCCGGCAGGAACAATGCCAAAACGTAGGCGAGCACGCCCCCGATCAGGGCTGAGGCGAGAGCCTTTGGCACTCCACCCCAGAGACGGAGTGGTTCATGCAGGCGTTTGCCAAGCCAACTGAAAAGGAAGATCGCCTCGATCAGCACCGCGATCTCTGCGAATGCGATCACAGGCGCTCCTATGTTTTCAAAGAGTGTGACCCCTGCGATTCCTATGAGAAGGAAGATTCCCAGCCGCAAGATGACCCCATATAGGGGAGCGATCGGCTCCTTGCGGGCATAGAATGAACGGCTCGCGACTTCCTGGATGCAGTAACCGGTCAGTGTAAGCAGGTAGGCGCGTGTGGTCCATGTGATGAGGGCCGAGGTCGCCTCATCGAATCCAAAGAGGACGCGAACAATCGGAGCAATCCCTGCTGCCAGCACGGCCGCGATCGGGATGGTTAACGCGATCAAAATACGGACGGCGCGCTCGATGGTTAAACGGTAGACACTCCAGTCTTCGCGGGAGGCGAGCTCGGCAAGCGTAGGGAGCATGGCGGTGGCGATCGCCGTCCCGAGCAGAGTCTCTGGTACCTGCATGATCATCCAGCCATAGGTAAGGGCTGTCACTGCCCCAACCTGATCCAGCCGTGAGGCAAGGTTGTCACGGGCAATGAACGTCAGTTGAATTCCGAACATAGTCAGCAGGCGCGGACCAAGAAGTGTGAGCGCTTCGATTAATCCCGTATTACGCAAGTCAAGGGAGGGCGTCCATTTGAACTTGTATTTGATCAGGCCGGGGACCTGAATGAGCAGATGCATGGCTGCGCCCAGAATGACGCCGTAGACAAGACCGTAAATGCCGTAGCGCGGCACAAGGAAGATGGCGCCGGCGATCTGACCCAGGTTGTACATGGTGGGCGCCAGGGCGGGCAGGAGGAAATGCTGGTTGGCTTGCAGGCTGGCCATGACCAGGCCGCTGATCGAAAAGATGATCAAGCCGATCAGATTCAGACGCATCAGCTCAGCAAGCAGCTGGCGCTGTTCCGCGTCAAAGCCCGGAGCGATGCCCAGCTCGGCGTTGACAATCGGCTCGGCAAAAATCGCGACCAGGATGGCAACGCCCCCTGTCACAACAAAGGCGAGATTGGCAACGCGTGAGAACAAATCCCAGGCAGCTTCGCGACCTTTCTGGGTGAGATATTCGCTCATTAACGGGATGAATGCCATCGCCAGCGCGCCGCCGGAGATGAGCGCGAAGAGTAAGTCTGGCAGGTTGTTGGCTGCATTGAATGTATCGAGCATCTCAACAGAGTCTGCGAATTGGCGCGAGATGATCGCGACGCGTACGAACGCGAAGATCTTGTCTATAAAGAAGAAGAATGAAACGAGCAGCGAGGTTCGCGCCAGGAAGGACAGTTTATTCATGAAGGGGATTAATGCTCGGCCGATGTGGAAGTTTCAAAAGGTGTAAAGCCCGGGAATTTATCTGCCAGCTGATCGGGCTTGTGGATCAACACGGGCAGGCATTGCGGGCAGATCGTCAATTCCTTGCCCTGAAATTTCAAAGTGATGAGCGGTCTCTCCATTTCGGTTGAGCCGCAATTGAGGCAAGTTGAGTTTGGCATGAGGTTCCTTTGTTGCTAAAGATTGTAATGCGACATTTTCAATGGATCTGACAATAAAACCGTAGCCAGTAGAGCGAGATTTATCTCGAAGAATGCTTTGTTCTTGTCAGAGACTTATAGACGATACCGCGAAATGTGTCACACTACATTTATGGCACGTATGGAGGCGTATTCATCACGATAAACCTGCCATCCGAATTTCGGCTCACAATGAATTCAAACTGCGAAACAGGCGGCATTTCAGTTTCATTTGCTCCGCAGCATGGACCGAGCACGAACAGGCTGCCATCCGGGCTGCTGAATTCTACCTGAAAGATGTAGGAGTCGCCGCGTACTTCCTTAAAGGTAGCTGAGCGGACTTCGAGGCATT
>DATFET010000436.1:0-7566 GCA_035250835.1 Anaerolineales bacterium | reverse complement strand
TATTCCTCAGGAGAGCAACTCCCCATTCCTGCCATTGTTCAGCCGTGATTGTGCTTTGCTGCTCAGGAGGTTGAAGGCCGGGTTCGCTCGCGGGGGCAGACGAAATCCGCGTCAGGCTTTGGACGGACGACAACCCGAAGCCCATTCCCAGAGCGCCGTGTCTGACGGATCCTGCCCTGGAAAACTGGAGGTCCAGATTCTGAGTCTGAGGCAACCATCCCTGATTTTGAAAAAATTCATAAACGAGAATTACGACTCGCATCGGGCCGACCAGGGCATTTACCTCCCGACCTGCAGTTCCGGTCATTTCCGCGTCCAGGCTAAGCAGATTGAGATCGCGGCTGATCGAAGTCGTTTCCTGCGTTTCAAGCATACCGCCAACAAAAGAGACATCCCGCCCGACGCTTGCCTGCGGCCCAAACACCAGGGTTGCAGCACCCACGTAGACGCTGCCTGACACCGAACCGTTGAGGACTACCTTGTTCCCGATAGCGACCAGGTTGCCATCGACCTCTCCATTGATCGTAACCTTATCCCCAATAGCCCACAAATCTCCCTCGATCTTTCCGTCCATAACGACGACCGGGCCAGAGAGGACCATATTGTGGTCCACGACTTCGCCTTCCTCGACTGTATCTTCGAAGGCAGCACCCTTCGCCATAACGGGAGATGGGAACATCAAGGTAACAGCCAGGAACAGGCAGAGGCTTAACGCCCAAATTTTCAAAAATTTATGGGTTCTCATGATGTTAAAGATAATGGAATCAGTACTGCTCGTCTACATTTTTATGTTGGTTTAATGAAGAACAAAACCAGTACTTGTAATGTTCAATTTCAACAAATGCCAGATTGTCACTCAACAAATCCCCATCCCCGGTTCGACAAATTTACATGTCTATCCAAATTTGTTATAATGTTTGTTGAAATCTGAACGGGCCGCTATGCAATCAGCCCATTGAACCGGAGTGAAACGATGAAACCGTTACTTTTCGAGGTCCCCGGATATCAAATTATCGAAGAGCTATCCGAGAACGCGGCTTACAAGATATTTCGTGGTCATCGTATCCATGACCTTGCACCTGTACGAATTAAAGTTCTTGACCAGTCCGATCCAACCCCCAGGATGCTGGCTCCTTTATGGCAGGAATTCGAAATCCTGCGGCTGCTGGATTTCCCAGGCGTGGAAAAGGCGTACGCGCTCGAAACCCATCAGCAGCGGTGGATGATCGTTCTCGAGGACCCGGGTGACCCATCCATTGGCGAGATGGGAATCGCCGGCTGTTTTGAGCCCAAAGAATTCCTGATCCTCGCGCTCCAACTCGCTGAAATTGTGGCAGAGATCCACGCCCATCGAGTCATCCACAAGAATATTTCCCCATCCAGTATTTACTTCAACTCTTCCACCCAAAAAGCCAGGCTGACGAATTTTGGTTATGCATCCTTGATCTCGAATGAGAAGATCCCTCTCCGAAGTCCATACAGGCTGACTGAATTTCTCGCATATATTTCGCCTGAGCTAACCGGGCGTATGAATCGGTCTGTGGATTACCGCACCGATTACTATTCTCTGGGTGTCACTTTGTATGAGCTGCTCAGCGGATCGCTGCCCTTTACAGGAGAGTCTCCACTCGAGCTGGTCCATGCCCATCTGGCTCTCCTGCCCAATCCGCCGGCATCCAGGATGCAAGCGTGGAAATCCGCGCCTACCGCTTTTCAGATGCTCTCCGCGATCCTGCTCAAGCTCCTGGCGAAGAACCCGGAAGATCGCTATCAGACTCCAACTTCATTGCAAACCGACCTGCACCAGTGTCTGACTGCTCTCCAGGATCCTGATAAAGAAGGGTCGGATCGGCGAGCGTTCACCCCCGGGCAGGCTGACCGGTCGATCGAGCTCAATCTCCCGCAGTTGATCATTGGCAGAGAGCAGGAAACCGATGAACTGGTGGAAGCATTTCTGAGGACGATCGGTGGACCCAAGGAGCTAGTCCTGGTTAGCGGCGAAGGCGGGGTTGGCAAAACGACTCTGGCCAATCAGCTCATCGGCTCGGTAGCCGAGCATAAGGGTCTGTTCCTGTACTCGAAATATGACCAGGCTCATCACCACATGGAGGTCTACCCCTTGCTGGTCGAAGTGTTGGAGGAGTTTTGCCGGCAGGTGTTGTCTGAACCCACGGCTTCCTTTAATAACTGGCGAGAGAGTGTCCAGTCTGCGGTGAGCCCTCATGGAGGGCTCCTGACCGATCTCTGTCCAGATCTGGAAAAGGTGATCGGTCCTCAGCCGCCGGTTGAGACGGCCGGTGAAGAGTCGGTACGAATCCGGTTTCAACAGGTCGTGATCCGTTTTCTGCAGGCGATCTGCCGGCCCGAGCACCCTGTTGTCATCCTCCTCGACGATCTGACGGGAATCAGTTCGGACTCATACCTCCTATGGAAGAGCATTCTTACCAATCCTTCCCTCAACAATCTGCTGGTGGTTGGAGCGTACCGTGATAACGAGGTTGGCCCTGAAAGCACGCTTTTCAGCCTGATCCATGAAATCGAAGAAGCCAACTGGCGTGTTACCCGACTTCACCTTAAGAATCTGGATCGGTCCCTGATACAGGGATTCATTTCTTCAGCCCTGGCCTCCGACCCTGTTGAAATCTCAGAACTGACCGGGCTGGTGTACCAGAAGACGGAGGGGAATCCCCACTTCACCAACGAATTTCTCAAGTCCTTACACAGGGATCAATTACTGGTCTTCGATCTGGAGGATCAACAATGGCGCTGGGATGCCAACCGGATCGACGAGTATGGCATAGCCAGTAATGTGGTCGACTTCTTTGTCCATGAGATCGTCAACCTTGATAAGGATGTTCAGAAGACACTGCAATATGCAGCATTGATCGGCAGGCGCTTCAACGCTGCAACCTTGCTGGCCGTCTTTGGGCGGGATAAAGTCGCGACACTGGCCTATAGCCTGCGACAGGCGATGAGGAAGGGCTTGATCGACCCGCTCGATGAATACTACCTGTTACTGGCCAGTGAGAATATGGAAGGTTTCGGTCAAGAAAGCGCCGAACACCCGCCAAGCCTGACTGATCTACTCGGGGAGGAAATCTTTTTTGAGTTTCAACACGATCGCGTCCAGCAGGCAGCCATCGCCATGCTGGACGAACAGCAGCTCGGATCGATGTTTCTGCAGATCGGCTGGACATTGCTTGAAATAGCTGAACAGAGGGGCCAGGATGCCTTACAGCACAGTCTCCTGGACATCGTCGATCATCTCAATAGGGGCAGGGCATGGATCGAAATCCCCACGCAGGCGATCAAAGCCGCGCAGCTCAACCTGATGGCTAGTAACCAGGCACGTGCAGCGGGGGCGTTCGCGGGTGCCTCCCGCTATCTGGTCGCTGGCATGCAACTCCTGCCTGTAGATTGCTGGCAGGCTGAATACTCTTTGACGCTTGAATTATTTACCGCAGCGGCGGAGGTTGCCATGCTGAACGGCGACATGGCAAGCGCAGAAGCGCTGGCTCTATCGGCTGAAGATCATGCTCTCACCTTTCTGGAAAAGGTCGGGATCATGAAGATCCGCCTGGATATCTACGTGGACCAGAACAAGCTCGATCGAGCCATTGAACTCGGGATCGCTGCAATCAACCAGCTTGAATTTGACCTGGAGGTGCAAGAACCGCCAGCCTCAGTCGAGGACCAGATCCTTCACCTTGCGGATATGACCGAGCCGAGAGCCCTGGCCGTCTCCCAACTGACCGAACCACTGATTTCAGCTGCCTATGCCACGGACGCAGATCGTTTCGTCCAGTTGATCCATTTCTACCTGCATTTATTTTCCCGGTTTGGAAATCCCCCCGAGGCAAGTTTAGTTTATATCTCCTACGGAGTGAATCTGCTCAGTCAATTTAAGCAGATCGAGCGGGGATGTCGAATCGGGAGGGCAGCCCTGGAACTGGCAGAAAAGCAGGGACGATCAAAAACTCTTTATGCCGTGCGCTTTACTTATTTCTCATTCATACATCATTGGCTGGCTCCTGCCGGGGAAAGCCTGACCTATCTCGAGGAAAATATTCAACCAGCTTTTGAATCTGGAAGCCTGGGCTTTTCAAAGAGCTTCCAGGATCTGCTGGTTCAGAATAGCCTGCTCGTGGGACTTAATCTCGAATACTTACAGTCGAAACAATCTGAAGCTCTGCTCCGGCTCGCAGCTCTCAAACAGGAGAGTTACAGGCTGGAGGTCTGGTCCCGTGTGGTTTTGAGGTTAATGCAGGAGTCACATGGCGATCTTACAAATACAGATGACACCCAGCAGCCAGACTCAACCAACTGGGACGCAATCCAAAAGTTTAACCATTATGCTGCCCAGGCATACCTGAGCCTTTTCTATAGAGATGCACAGCGGGCATTGGCAAATGCCGCAGCAGCCGACGAATTCAGTATCAGCGCCAATACTCAACTGCTCACAGCGCATCATGTTTTTATCCATTCTCTCGCGCTGTTATCAATAGGGTTGGATTCCACGGACCTGACCGATCGGCTCAAAAGGGTGGAAGAGAACCTGCGCTTGATGCGCCTGTGGGCTGGACTTGTGCCGGAAAACTACCTCCACCAGATCGAATTGGTGGAGGCTGAACTGGCGCGCGCGCTCGGACGTAATGACGAGGCTGCCAGGAGTTACGAACTATCGATCCGCGACGCCCGAAAGAATGGGTACGTCCATTACAGTGCATTGGCAGCTGAGCTGGCAGCTGAATTCTATCTGGTGCGGGAGGATGCGTCCGCTGCGAAGGACCATTTGCTCAATGCATATCACTCCTATCTGGCCTGGGGAGCAACAGCGAAAGTCAAGCAACTGGAAAATCGCTACCCGGAATGGCTTCCGCCGCAGGCAGAGGACGAAGAGCAGGAAATTATCTCTGCGGTCGAAGACCACCCCATGGACGAGATTGCCTCAGCCATCGATCTGAATACCATCCTCAAGGCATCCATCGAGCTGACGCAGGAAACCAGCCTACCGGAACTGCTGCGTAAACTGATGGCAATTCTGATTGAGAATGCCGGTGCGCAAAATGGATCGCTAATCCTGTATCAGAATGATCGCTGGTTCCTAAGACTCCAGGGCTCAACCGATCCCGAAGAAGGTTTTGTCTTCCTGTCCACTCCATTGGATTACATGTCGCCGCGGGTTGGCGAATTTGTTATTCCCACCTCCATCATCCACTACGTCATAAACCTAAAGGAGGATTTGGTGCTGGAGGACGCTTCGACCACCCGCCAGTTCGGTCGGGATCCATATGTCGAAGAGCGACAAACGAAATCCATCCTGTGCGCGCCGCTCATGAATCAGGGTGTACTCTCTGGTGTGATCTACCTCGAAAATAACCTGGTTACCGGCGCTTTCACCTCCGATCGGCTCGAGATCGTACGGCTGATCTCCGGACAGGCAGCGGTTTCGATCGAGAGGGCCAGGCTGTATGAAACGATGGAAGCACAGGTGGAGGAACGCACACGTGAGCTGTCCGCAGCGAACAGGAAGCTCAAAGAGGAGATCAACGAGCGCATTCGCATCGAGACAGCCCTGAGCTACAACGAAGCGCTCCTTCGAAAAGTATTGGAAATTCTCCCGGTTGGTGTTTGGATTCTGGATAAATCCTCCATGGTTGTTTCGGGAAATCCAGAGGCTCTCAGTATTTGGTCGGGTGAAAAATTTGTGAAATGGCAGGACTTTGAAAATTATAAAGCCTGGCATTTGAATAGCGGACAGCGTGTACGCCCCGAGGATTGGGCAGGAAATCTGGCGATCACCCACAGATTGATTACCCTGGATCAAGAGCTGGAGATCGAAACCTTCAATGGCCTCCACCGCATAATTCTCAACTCTGCCATGCCACTCCTGACCGCAGAGAACGAATTACTGGGTGCAATTGTTGTCAATCAGGATATTACCGAGCGCAAGCACGCCGAAAAAGAGCTTCAAACTGCTCATGACCAGCTATCTACCCTGCTGGATATCTCACAATCCATTGTATCCACCCTGGACATCGATCTCCTTCTCAACCTGATCATCGAGCAGCTTGGAAAAGTCCTGCCGTACGAGGCAGCCGCGATCATGATCCTCGAGCAGGATCTCTTTGCAGTTCGTGTCATTCGCGGACCATCTATCTTCCAGAGCCTGTTGAATTACCAGATCCCGACGCGGGATCTACCTATGATCGATAAGCTGCTTGAAAGCAGGGAAGCGATATATCTCCCAGACCTTCAAGCTCGTGAAGACTTGATCAATATGATTCAGGAAAACACTGACATCCCTGCCTCTCAGTTCGCCCTTTTGAGATCCTGGCTGCTCCTGCCTCTGATTGCGAAAGGCGACCTGGTCGGAATTTTTGTATTGACGCACTCCCAACCGGATTACTACTCCCTACCTTCCCGCATTCAATCCCAGGCATATACCAACCAGGTAGCCATTGCTATTCACAACGCCCAGCTTTACAAGCAGGCCGGAGATCATGCCGCACTGGAGGAACGCAACCGTCTGGCGCGTGAGCTGCACGACTCCGTTGCTCAGGCGCTGTACAGCATCAGCTTGTTTATCGATGCAACCCGCAAGGCTTTAAATACCCATAAATATGAGACTGTCGAAAGTCATCTCAGAGAATTAACCGAATTATCCCAGGAGGCCATCTCAGACATGCGTCTGTTAATCCACGAGCTGCGGCCTGTCCTTCTTGAGAAGGTTGGCCTGGTGAATGCCCTGCAAGGTCGGTTACAATCAGTGGAAGCCAGGGCTGGGCACAAGATTTCCTTTGAATCGGAAGGAGAGGTCCACCTCTCCCTCGCCCAGGAAAATGAGCTGTATCGCATCGCACAGGAAGCTTTGAATAATATCCTTAAACACGCCCAGGCAAAGCAGGTGTGGGTCAAATTAACCGGAGCTGGGAGCCGAATCCGGCTCACGATCGAGGACGATGGGATCGGCTTCGATCCATCCGTGGCTGAGCACGAAGGGGGGCAGGGTTTGAATAATATGCGCGAACGAGCTGCCAGGATTGGCGCAATTTGCTCACTTGAGCCCGTTCCTGGAAAGGGAACGAAAATTACAGTTGAGGTTAATGAATGACAGACCAACCCCGTATTATCCGAGTTTTGATCGTTGACGATCATGTCATCGTCCGGAGAGGCATCAAAGCTCTCCTGGCGGAAACGGATGATATCGAAGTAATCGGAGAAGCAGACAATGGACAGGAAGCTATCCGTCTCGCCCACGAGCTCGAACCGGACGTCATTTTGATGGATCTGCTGATGCCAAAAATGGACGGAATCGAGGCCACCCGTCAGGTCACTGCTCAGCAACCTCAACTGCGCGTCCTGGTGCTGACCAGTTTCGTCGGCGATGAAAAAATATTCCCTGCCATAAAAGCCGGTGCCTTGGGTTACCTGTTGAAAGACTCGGAGCCTTCCGAATTGATCCGGGCGATTTACAGGGTTCATCGAGGAGAACCGTCCCTGCATTCGAGCATCGCCCGGAAAATGATAAGGGAAATCCTGGAAACACCCACGGTCAAGCCTACC
>DATFET010000304.1:0-11281 GCA_035250835.1 Anaerolineales bacterium | reverse complement strand
TTCTTTGTTCATGGACAATTAGTGCGCGCGCCTGGCCGCCTCTTCGAAGACCGGCACAAGTGAAAAATAAGTTTGTTGATATCGCTCATAGGCTTCCGCGTACATGGATGCGGTTGAGGGGTCCGGGTCGATGCGCTCGCGGATACGTACGATTTGCTCACTGGCTTCCGCAAGGCTGTCATAAACTCCGATCCCAACCAATGCCATGAACGCTGCCCCAAGAGATGTGGTCTCTGTGATCTCCGGTACACGGGTCGGCAAGCCTGTGACATCTGCCTTGATTTGATTCCAGAGCCGGCTTTTCGCACCGCCTCCTACAACGCGTAATTCACTCAGCTCGATCCCGGCAGCTTGCATTTGTGTAGTGATATCTCGCACAGCGTAAGCTGAACCTTCCAGGAGGGCGCGGACAAAATGACCTCGGGTGTGAGCCAGAGTAAAGCCTGCGTAAGTTCCTCGCATGGTTTCATTCCATGTCGGTGCGACCGCTCCCATCAGGCTGGGAAGGAAGGTCAAACCTTCCGCGCCCGCTAGTACCCGCGATGCTTCGGAGTCAAGTGTTGCGTAAGATTCACCGCTTGCAAATTGGTCACGGAACCAACGGAGATTACCGCCGGAGACAAACCCTGGATTTTCCAACAACCAGAGGTCCGGATCAGCATGGCAATGTGTCTCTACAAGGTGTGTATTGTCAAAGACAGGTTCTCGATTCGCCACGCAAACCGGCTCTGCTGTTCCAGCGATATCGGCCACTATACCTGACTGAGTCAGGCCGGCTCCTATGCAGGCCGCATGTTCATCCCCACAACCCATCATCACCAGTGTATCAACACCCAGGTCCAGTTCCATCGCCAGATGTGGGCGAAGCGTTCCCAGAGTAGCAGTTGCAGCACCCAGGGGCGCCAGTTTGTCCAGGTCAATGCTGAACGCATCGCCCATCACCACAGACCACGTTTTGGTATGCACGTCCAGCAACAGCGTGGAGGAGGCATTTGAGTAATCCATTCCTAATTCACCGGTAAGGGCAAAAGCCATGTAACTGCCCGGGAGGAGAAAGTATGCAGATCGCTCATAAATGTCGGGTCGCTGGTCTGCCAGCCAGCGGATTTTGGGCGCCACATGTGAAGCATCGAGGTTAAGGCCTGTAAGAACGAAGATTTGTTCATCCGTGAGATGGTGACGTATAGGCTCACACTGCGCACTGGCTCGACGATCCATCCAGATCATGGCCGGGTATAAAGGTTGAGCCTTTGAATCAATCGGGACCACACCATCCACTTGTGTGGCAAGGCTCAGGGCACGGACATTTTTAGTATTAATTTTACTTTCTGAGAGCAGGCGATGGATTGCGAGAATCAGTGCATTCAGCCAGCGTTCTACAGGTTGTTCCGCCCAAAGGGGATGAGGATAATCGATCGAATATCCCTCATACGCTTCACAGATGATTTCTCCTTCCACAGAAAGCAATATCGTCTTTGTCCCCTGAGACCCGATATCACAGCCGATCACATAGTCCAAGTGTCATTGCTCCTGTAACCAATTGGATACAGCCTGCACATTGTCTTCAAAAGACCCATCCGGTACAAATTGTTTTTCGAAGAAGGCTGAGCCGATGGTGAAACCCCATGCACCTGAAGACCATACTTCGGTAATGCGCTCAAAAGAGGCGATACTGCCGGCGGAGACGATCGGTATCTGAGTGGATTTAACTACCTGGGTAAGTAGTGTGGAAGCATCACCGGCATAACGGTAAGTCAATAAATCCAGGCCCTGGACACCATGCTTCTCCAGTTCACAGGCATGTGCAACGATGTCATCAATTGTTCCATCCAGTATGCTGGGATGGCTATGGACATGACCCGGGAAGGGATAGTATTGAATGGATTTATCCTTTAAATAATCAGCTATGGATGGATAGAAAACGGTTCCCATCAATCTATCAAAACCCAGGTTTACCGCCAGGCGCGCACCCTGCAATCCATCCTCCTCCGAGAGACTCACAACCTCCAGCGAGGTGACCTTACCTGCACTTTTCATCGCTGCTACCACATTTTGCATTTCCCGCGGAGGCAGCCCCACATCTTTAAAACCCCAATGCGTGATGGGATAATCTTTTGTGCGCTTGAATAACTCCAACGCATCTGGAACAGTCTGGTCATGGTGAGTGAGCATCACGATCAGCTCGGGTTTAAAGTGTTGAGGTTGCATAGATCGATTCCCTTTATCAAGAAGTTTTATTCACCTGTGCCCACAACGATTGACGATCCCAATTTAAAAATAAGAACAAATCACCCAATGTAAATCGATGGCGAATAAGAGGGGCACTCATAAATGCAAATTGGACTTCATCATCTGCAGGTGAAGGGATCAGGTCTGCAAAAGACAGCGGTGATGAAACTGCATGGAGAATACGTGATGCAACTTCCGGTGGCTTTACAAGAGAACGCAGCCGGGCACGGATACTCGACCAGTCCCGCAACGTATCCTCGAAGTCGGTGCGATGCGCATGCCAGGCTTCCAGCTTAATGTTGTAGTCGGACCAGCATTCAGCTGCCACCCGTCCGCTTGGATCCAAGGAAGAGAAGGCTTCGCTAATGCGCGCTTTCATCTGCGTTTCGGTAGGATAGCAAATGTCCAGATTAACCTCAGACGGCTCAAACTCTTGGAAAAAAACCTGGTACGCGCCTGTCGTTAGGAGGGTAGCCAATGCCACCTGGGTCCCGTGCTGGGCTAAGGGCCGCTGCCCGTGTTCGGCAACCAGATCCAGCACATGTGAAATCACGTGTTCGTACCCGGAAAGCGGAGCCGTTGCATGGGACAGGGACATCGCCAGTCCCGCCAATGCAATTAGTTTTGCGAGCACAGCTGTGCTTTCGAACGTTCCGGCCTGTAATCCTTCGGCTTGTTCCAGAAAAATTTCATCCAATGGTCCCATAAGGATTTGAGCGAATTCAGTGTAGGTGTTATCAAGCCCCAGGCGATAAGCCAGCAACCAATCGGCATAACTCCCGAAGGCGGCTAGTAAATCGCCGACGCCCGCCACCGTCATTGACCGGGGAGCATCACGCAACGTTTCAAGATCACAGATGAGCAGATCAGGATAACGCGAAGGCAGCGTACGCTTTACACCATCTATGAAAGTAGGGGCCATGTTGGATGTATAAGCACTGACACTGTTCGCGGTTTGATAGACAACAAACGGCAGATGAACACCGTGCTCCTGTTGAAAAACATGGCACGCATGCTTGGCAATGTCGGTAACTGTTCCTGATCCCACTGATAATACCGCAGAGCCTGCCTGCAAACGGTCCTTGACAAAATTGATCTGTGCAAAATCGGTGTGGACCTGTCCAGTTCTATCGGGCTCGAGTGAAATCACATCGATCTGCCAGCCTGCATTTTTGAGGAATTGGAGAACTAGCTCCTTGAGGTTCTCACCCTCTCGCTGCATCGGGGTTCGATCCATCACAACCAGGAGGGGTTGATCCGGTTTAATCCCCACGCTTGAGAGGAAAGCTGGCAAGCGCCAGAGCGCTCCGGATTCGAAGATCATATCACGGATGGGTAGATCCTCGCCGTCCGGATACCCTGGAATTCCGCGGATTCGGGATTTGAATAGATCCAGGTTGCCCGGGTCAAATCGCAGAGTCATTCAGCACCTGATTTAGTATATCCGGCCGATTTGTCAACACAGCTTGAACATCCCATCCCAGCACCTGCTGGATATCCGTCGGTTCATCCGGATCCCAGGGCCACAGGGCAAGTCCGGTCAATCGACATTCCCCGACAACATCGGGCGTTAGAAACCGAAAATCATACGAGAGACAGTTGGCTCCAGCCCTCAGCGCCTGGGTACAGATTTCACGCGGCGATAAGCTTCCGTCCTGGGGCGAAGGATCCAGCATTGTAGACACTTCAGGATTGAGTGCCTTTGCCCGTATCAATGCGGCTGAGGAAAAAGATGTGACAATCGCCTGACTAAGAAAATCGGCAGCTTCCAACGTCTGTACAATGGCTTCGGCGATTGTCAGTGACTCCGCCTGTGAAGTGCCTTTGATCTCCACACATAATCGAACCTGAGCCTCTCGAGCGAGCTGAATGACTTCTGTCAGCAAGGGAACTTTCTCACCCTGGCCCGCATCCAGCTGGCGGATTTCCTGCAGGCTGTGTTGATTGACCAAACCATGACCATTAGTCGTCCGTTCCAGTGTTGAATCGTGGATGACAACCAATTCACCATCTGCTGTACGTTGAATATCGATTTCCAGCATATCCACGCCCTGTTCGATCGCTTGATAATATGCCAGGCGTGTGTTTTCAGGATACAGAGCAGAAGCGCCACGGTGTGCAACTCGAATAATCCCATGAGACTTCATGGTTAGCCTTTGTTGCAAGAGTCACTTCACGACAACAATCCAGCACGCTGCAGCGCGCGACGAATCACCTCACATTCCATCTCTGAGACGGGCAAAAGCGGTGGGCGCACCGCTGTGTTTTCTAAAATACCCAGCATCTTCAATGCCTCTTTCGTGCGTGCCCGGTAATCTGTGACCGGCGGAGCGAAGATAACATCAGCCAGAGGCTGGAGACGAGAGCCTAACTCTTGTGCTTCTGATGTATTACGACGACGTACCGCATCCAGCATCTGTACTTGCTCCCGTGTGCCTAATGTACTAAAACCGAGTAAGGCTCCCTCCGCACCCAATATGAAGCTTTCGCAAATGAAATTGTCGTTGCCGGTGAGAAAAGTAATTTTACGACTAGCAGATTCCAATGCTGCTTTGACTTGCAAAAAGCGCATGGCATCGAAGGATGCTTCTTTAATGGCAGATACGGATGGGATGGTGATGAGTTTGTGGAGAATTTCTGTTGTAAATAGTACGCCTCCCAGTGCGGGCTGCAGTTGGAAGAGGATCAATGGCAGGTCAACGGCTTCAGCAATAGCAGCATGGTACCGGTAGGGGACTTCGGGATTGAGAGGCTGACCCAAAAAAGCCGAAATTGGAAAGATAAGAAGTGCGTCGGCGCCGGCATCCCTGGCAGCGCGAGCGTTGGCAACTCCCTGGGCGGTGGAAGGTCCCGCCACCCCGCCAACTACTTTGCATTTTCCGGCGACAGCTTCGGCGACCGTTTCCAGCGTTTGACGTTTCTCGTCAGTGGTCAAATGTGGGCCTTCGCCGGTGTCGACATTCACAGCCAAAGCCACAGGTCCTTGTTCTGCCAGCCATTGTGTATACCTCCGCAGGGCAGGTAAATCCAGTTCCGCATCCTTTGTCATGGGAGTCACTATTGCTGGGATAATTCCACGCAGGTCGATATCCTTCATGAGCACCTCACTTTAAGAAATCAAAATGGTCTTCTTTTCAGCGGCTGATTGATAGATCGACAAAACGATCATCAAGACTTGTCGTGCAGCCTGAGCATCAATGGGAGCAGGTCTCCCGCACTGCAAAGCCTGAACAAAATCCTCGATGGCCAGCTGATAGACGGGAGCCGGCTTTGCTGGGATGACATGCCATTGTCCGGCATGGAAGTCGTGCCAATCCTCATTCAAATAGACCTGCAACGGATCGGACCCATACGGATCTGGCAGGCGTATCTGACCTTTTGTACCATAGATGCAGAAGTATTCACCCTGACGCGCCCCACTAATATGCGCGCCTGCAATCAGGCTTCCGATTGCACCGTTATCGAACCGAAATGTTGCAGCGGCCATATCTTCCACTTCCACGTTTGAAATTAGATTTCCAATCTCGGCTGTTACATGGGTCACGAGCAATCCTGTTACATACATCAGTGCGTCCAGTAAATGGCTGGTGTTCATCAGTACAACACCACCGCCCGCCTGTGCTTTGATCCCACGCCAGGGATTGATCGAACGACCTGTATAACCGGATTCCCAATAAGTAAGCGATTTATCAATCAGAGTTTGGATCTGAACACCGATAATATCTCCGATTGCACCTGCTTGGGCCAACTCACGCGCAGTAGTAAACGCGGTTGCATAACGCATTTCGTAGAAAACCCCTACATTTAATCTCAATTCAGAGGCCCGTGCTATCAAACGATCAACTTCTTCCAATGAGGTCCCCAACGGCTTTTCAGTCAGAGCGTGTTTGCCGGCTTGAAGAATCAGTTCTGTCAATGGTGCGAGCAAATAATGAGGCACAGCGACGTAAACAGCATCCGTTATCGGGTCAGCCAGGAATTCGTCGAAAGAATCGATCTTCCGTACATTAAATCTTCGACTGAGGTCATCTGCCAGATCCTCATTTACATCATACACAGCCGTTAGCTCCGTGAGCGACGACAAAGCGATCGCTTCACAAACCGAAATGGCGGCACTTCCACATCCAACAATTCCAAATCGGACCGGTCCAGCTTCAGGCATATTTGTTCCCGATCTGGGCAATTTCCTCACCATCCAGTCTCCCGATGAAATAAGGATCTGAGTGCTGAGTCTGTGGGTGAGTTGTAAAAGCAGCAGCAAAATTATGCTTCTTGAGCAAGGTGGGTGAATCTTCAAAGAGACCGCCATATGGATAAGCAAATGCCCACGGTCCTGGCTCACTCTGCCGTAAAAACTCTGAGGAGGCCTGGATCTCCCTTTCTCTGGTCTCTTGATCGATCCAATCAAACCAGGGGTGATTCTGACTGTGTCCGCCGAAGTGCATTCCTCCCCGAGCCATTTCTTCGATTTGTTCTAAATTTAGATAATATTGTCGAGCAATTTCTTTTTCTGAACCGATGTGTTCCTCGAACAACTCTCCCAGCAGGGAATCAGTCCACACGGATAACTCACGCTGGAGCACAGCCTTCAGTAAATCAATCCGTCCATCGACGGAAGTCGGAGGGTATTTCATTCGATATCGTTCTTCTGCCTGCATAAATCGAGCTCTCTCATAGGCATCCAACTTTTCCCAGATCGCATCACGCAATCCAGCAATGCTTAATTTGGCCAGCAAAAAGTGGATCTTGTGGGCGAGGACCAAGCCAGCTTTCTCGCGGCGGTCCATAATAAAAAACAAACCAGAAAGACCTCGCTCATGAAGAATTTTGAAGACGTTGATAGAGTGATCACAGACACCATCATCGAATGTCAGCAAACAGGCTGAGTTTGGTAAGGGTTTACTTTCTTGAAGAGCCATCCTCACCTCAGGCCAGTTGACACAAGTATAATGTTTCGATAATTCATCCAATTGCGCCTCGAAATCGCGAACGGGCATTCCTGGAATACCCAAGCCCGCTTCGGCAGCATCTCCGCGATCACGAATATAGTGATACATCATAACAGTCAAATTGAATGGACGATTCATGCGTTTATACGAAACTCCACCAGATTTCGTTGGTTAATTTCCTTCCAGGAATTCACCAGTTCAACTGGAAGAGAATTGTTCTGAACAGACGTGGTCACATCCAGCCAATGATCATCCAAATCCTTCACTTCAATATGGCGAATCGGACTTCCCATCCATTCATCATTGAGATGGCAGCCTGTATTGGTGGTCAAATGAATTACATGATCAGGCGCTCGCTTGAGACAAAATGAGGCTGGCTCAGAAAAGCTTACTATATCCACAATATCTGTGATTCCTAGACCGGAAAACTCCGTCAGATTTGTGGCTATCTGGATGTAACGAATAGCAGTGCCTTTCATTTCAATCCCATTAATCCTGATACGGCGGGGTGCGGTTTCACCGGGTGCAACGAAAGCAAGACGATCGTCGGGCAAAGTCACATGGAAGATCTCCGAGGATTCGGTTTCAACTTTAATCCCCTTAAATTCGTCAGCAGGCTCGAACGGAGCCGGACGAACGAGGGATGCAGCAGCCAGACAGCGCGCCTCCACCCTGGCTTGCGCCTCGTATATGAGCGGTTGTTCTGAATATGGATACGCAAGATTGATATTGGACTGATCCAGGAATGGTTTGCTTACAGTCTGGCAGTCATATCCAATCAAGCGCTGAATAGCTATGGCACGGCCATCTACCTCTGCATATTCCCAGCCGGCTGTCAGATCCGAGCGGCGCACGATACCGCGCGGCTCGTCACAACCGAGAGCGCCCGGCGCCTCAAAAGCCCTAACAGGAAAAGTGGGACGGATCACTGTCAGGCGAATCTGTATATCGCGCCATAATAGGATAGCTGCCCATATCGGCTGGGGTTCGCCATCCAGCACCTCGTCAAATCTGCAGCCTATGAAACCGGGTGCAACCTCACCTTTGCGAGTATGCAATCGATGGCCGAACGTCTTTCCGTCATGTGTCAAAGAGATCATTGCATCCGGCGCGTAAGAGCCGTGAATGGGTAAAACATTAAATGGGAAATCTGTGCTGTAGGCCAGTTTCCCATATTTGGAAGTGTAGTTGTGACGCGGCGCGTCATATTCCTGCCCGCTGCGGCTGTTGAACAATAACACCTGACCGGTCGCCTTTCTCCCCGAAACGACAAATCCGGGCGCGGTCAACACCAGCTCAAAATCTTCTCGCTCGACAGGCAAAGGCGACTCGATCGCCGTCCAAAACGGGTCATCTTTGTCGAATGTCAGCGCGAGAAGCCCGTGGCAGCACCAGTAAGGGGAACCGGGTGAGATATAGGCTTCGCCTGCTGGCGGAAAATCGCCATGATAACCCTGTCTTATAAAATTTTGATTGGGATCAAGCAAACCTCGATCATAAAAATATCGCAGACATCCACTGGAGACGCGGCGCAGCAGGCCGGGATCCTCCGGCGCGATTTTGAGAAAATGTCCAACGGCAAATGGAGCCAGAGCAGCAAAACGATAAACCAGTGATCGGCCCCAAGCGGGGTAGGAGCCGTTGGATCCGAAAAAATGCAGAAATCCCGCGATGAACGAGCGTGCCCGCTGCAAGACTTGCTGTCGATGGTCAGGATGTCGGTCCCCATCGATCCATGTCCATAAGAGATAATGCCAGCCGAACATCCAGGCGTTATACAATTCGAATTCATCGCTCGGACCGTCCACATACCAGCCGTCGCCGCGATAGAATTCGCCGATCTGCATCAGTCGGTTATCCAAATCATCCAGCGGGGAAGGAAATCCAAGCTGATGGCGAACCGCCTGTGCTATGGCAGTGAACAAAATCCAGTTATCTGTGTATGTGCCTTTGCCGTCCACCTGTGCAAGCCAGGCAATAACCTGCGCCTGCTCGTTCGAGGTCATTTTGTTGAAAACACGCTCACGGCTCATCCAAATTGTCACCGCAATATCGGCACTCTCCACAATACGCTGATCCATGTGTCCAATGTCGCCCCAATAAGTGTAAGGATTGGATGAATTTGTTCCATCCAACAGAGCCTGATGGAGGATTGTTTCAATATTTATCTGATTGCCCTGGAAATGCAGAATTGCAGGATTCGTCGGATTGAGCAGCCACGCACCCCAGGCTGAAGCCATTCGCGCAAATGACTCAATCGCATCGACCGAGTCGGGTAGACCGCGTCTATCGTCCGGATAAAGCACACGGGCCGGCGATCCGGACCGCTCGGCAATCCGGGCATACCCATCCGTCATCCGCGCCAGGACATACTCCCAATGTGCGCGAGTCCAACCTGTATAAGGGGATCGCTCAAAGTCCAGGGCCGGAAAGGTATCCATCATCAAGTTCACCGGAAGGCAGGAATAACTTCTCGTGCCAGCAGTTTCAATTCCTTCATGATATGTTCGTGCGGCATCCCCGCAAAATACAGGCGGCAAATAAGATGATCGACGCCGAATGTTTCCACGAAGCGTCTGATCTGGGAAATGCAATCTTCCGGATTCCCGACGATGAAGCGATCACGGCTGAGAGCTTCCAGAGCAACCGGGGTTTGATCCTGTGATCCGATCAGTGGATGTTTCCAGCCGCCGCTGTATTCATCGCGATAGTTGACCATCACATATTTATCAGCAAGCTCCCAGGCTTGCTCGCGCGTCTCAGCGATGACTACTTCGCGAGTGAGAGGATTGGGAACGTCTTGCGGACTCTTCCCGGCAGCGATCAAAAATTCACGGTACTGTTTCTGGGCGTTCAGAAGTTTTTCCAAATTGGCGGTAGGCCCGGGTACCCAGGCATCGCCCAGCTGCGCAGCTCGTTTCAGCGAAAGCTCCCCCCAGCCTCCAAGCCAGACGGGAATCGAATGCGCGGGGCTTGGCTCGATACTGCCCCGTATGTTAAAGAAGCGTCCCTTGGATTCGACAAAATTCTCCGTCCAGAGTGCCCGCATGATCTTAAGCATCTCCACATAGCGCGCGCCGCGGTCCTCCAGACTGACATCGTACAGTTCGAATTCCGGTGGCCGATAGCCAATGGCAGCGCCAAAGATTGCCCGTCCTCCAGAGATCACGTCCAGCATAGCCATGTCCTCAGCTGCACGGACCGGATGGTAGAACGGCAAAACCACAATATCAGTACCGAGCAAAATATTTTTCGTTCGCGAAGCGATTCCTGCCAGAGCCATGAGCGGCGAAGGCCAATAGTGGTTGCGAATGCTGTGATGTTCCTCGAGCCAGACCGAGTCGAAACCAAGTTCCTCACCACATATGGCTTCTTCGAGCGCCTCTTCAAAATACCTCCCCCCTTCAGTTGGGATAAAGCCAAATTTCATCGCAGCCTCTTATGAAAATTCCAGGTGGACAGACAGACCGTGCTTCGTTAGTTCATGATTTGACTTGATCGGTTTTCTACCAACATATCTTTTACAACCTGCAATGCAGCCGGTAAGGCTATATCAGGCGGATCAAGTTCCGGATGCCAGGCATATTCCCATTCCACACTGAGTGCACCTTCATAGCCGGATGTCAATAAGATCTCGAAGGCCTGTCGCAACGGCACATTTCCCTGACCGAGTGAACAGAGCTGCCAGCGAGATCCCTTCCGCGACCCATCCTTGACTTGAACATAGGCGAGTCGATCCTCAAACAGTGCAAAACCTTCATCTGGATCTTCCCCCGCAGCATAGGCATTTCCGATATCCCAGATCACGCGCAGGTCAGCGCGAGATTGATCGAGAATGGGAACGACAGCCGCCGAGCGGATAAAGTCATCGTGGGGTTCCACTGCGATTCTGACGCCCACAGAAGCAGCGTGCTCAGAGGCTGCATTCAGACAATCAATGATGTTCTCATATACAGAAGGATCGGGATGCATGTCGCCGGGAAGTTCACCTAAAAAGGCTCGAATATAATCGGCGCCTACTTCAGCCGCAAGATCGGCATATCGTCGCAGTTCATCCACATTGGATTGGCGCTCTTCTGCAAGTGATGAAACGAAACTTGTGT
>DATFET010000416.1:0-6413 GCA_035250835.1 Anaerolineales bacterium | reverse complement strand
GATGAGCGCCGTGACAAGTGCATCGCGGTCAGGGAAATAGTTGTAGATGGCAGGCGCGGTGATCTTCAATTCGCGGGCAATCGCCCGCAGGGAGAGGGCTGGTGCACCGAATTCGGCGATCTGCTTCCAGGCAGTTTCCTTGATTACTTCCTGCAAATTGGGGATTTGTTTCTTCCTGATAGGTCTGACCATGCCATATCTCCATTTATATTTACAGTGTAAATATACAGTGTAAATATATTCCTGTCAAGAGTTAAACGGAAGTTGATTCCATCTGTCCTCTGCTGAGGCAGAGTAACCTGCGATAAAATGGAACTATGCAAAATAAAGTCTACGTGATTGGACACGTCAACCCCGACACCGATTCGATCGCCTCGGCGATGGGATATGCGTGGCTGCTGCATGAACGCGATGGCATGGAAACAGTCGCGGCGCGGGCCGGTCCGCTCAACCCGCAGACCGCCTGGGTCCTGAAGGAACTTAACCTTGAAGCTCCGTATCTACTAACGGACGCATCTCCCCGCTTTCAATCCGTGACGCAGCGATTGGATAGCCTCCGCCCGGAAGCTCAACTCGGCGCAGCGTGGACACTTGCCAGCCGCACCGGCGGTGTGGCGCCAGTGGTGGACAGTGAAGGCAAACCTTATGGCATTATCAACGGTTTTAGCCTTTTCCGCTACTTTTCCGAAACGCTCGGGCCACGACCAGGTGAAACCACCGTGCGAGAGATGATGTCCGCGCCGTGCAGGGACGCGGCGGATACGACCGTTCCAAAGTTTGCCGCCAGCGCCCATATCCGCGATTGGCTCAATCGCATTTTGCGCGATGAATATGACGATTTCTGGGTTGTGGATGAAAACAGCCTGTACGTGGGCATCGCGCGTCAGCGGGATATCCTCAACCCGCCGCGTCTCAAGATCATTCTCGTGGACCACAATGAGCCTGGCCAGGCGATCGCTGCCCTCGAAGAGGCTGAGCTGCTCGAGATCCTGGATCACCATCGACTCGGCAATCCGCACACGCATACTCCCATCCGTTTTACAGTGGATATCGTGGGATCCACTTCCACTCTTGTGAGCGAGCAGGCTGCTGACGCTGGATTTTCAATTCCCTCCAATCTGGCAGGAGTGCTGCTCGCGGGACTTTTATCGGATACCCTTATTTTGACCTCTCCGACCACCACGCCGCGTGACAAGGCAGCCGCCGAACGTATGGCGCGCTGGGCATTCGTGGGAGGCAGTCCGCTCAAAGGGGAGACGATCGACTCTTTTGGGAAGGCAGTCCTTTCGGCAGGCGCAGGCTTGTCAAACCGCAAACCGGAAGAGGTCGTCAGCACAGACATCAAATCCTACGAGACAGGTGGATTCAATTTTGCCATTGCGCAGGCAGAGGTCACGGACCTGCTCCCGCTCCCCGAACACCTCGACCCATTGAGTAAGGCGCTCAACGACCTGCGAGATAAACGCGGCCTCGACTTTGCCATGCTGCTCATCACGGATGTGCTGCGCGGCTCGAGTCGCTTGCTCATCTCATCCAACCCACCGCCCGTTCTGGCTGACCTGCCCTACCCTCTCCTGCCCGACGGGACGCGCAATGCACCGGGCGTGGTTTCCAGAAAGAAACAGCTGCTGCCGGTGGTATTAGGTTTACTGGAGCGGTAATGGAATTTCAAAAACTTGTACACCGGGCTATGGATCTGCGTACGCAATACGACAAAAAGGAAAAGCAGTTGTATGGTGAGCCATCAACGGATGAGGAGATCGCCCAGGGTTTCCTGGCCGACGTCAACAATCTGCTAAAACTGGTCATGGCACAGCATGGGAAGCTCGAGATTGCCAACAGCGAGGAAAAATTGAGGTCGCAGCTTGCCCACTGTCTCTGGTCGGTGATCGTTCTCTCAAAGATGCATAACGCTGATCTCGAGCAGTCCTTCATGGAAGCAATGGACAGGCTCGAAAATCATCTATTGGAAACTCAGGAATAGTTCACGGAGAGACAATGGACTTTCAAAACATCATCAACAGAGCACTGACGATCCGCAAGCTGTATGAAGAAAAAGAAAAGCAACTCTATGGCTCACCGTGGACCAGCGAAGAAATTGTTCTAGGCTTTGTGGGTGATGTGGGCGATTTAGCGAAACTTGTCGTTGCAGAGAATGGCAAGCGGAATATCGAAAACAGTCATGAAAAACTGGGGCATGAGCTGTCTGACTGCCTGTGGTCTGTAATCATCATGGCAAAGATGAATAATATCGATTTAGAGCAGTCCTTTTTGGATACGATGGACAAGCTCGAGAACCTTTTGCTGGAATCTCGGGAGTAACATACGGCAATTAGGGGGTAACCTTTCCAGACACTACATACGGTAAAATATCGATATGTGCGCTGGAATTTCTTATGAAGGAAATCAAGATGAGCCGGATTTATGAATCACCTTTGCTCCTGGATCCTCAACCCGAGGGTGGGTCTGTTGTCACCTGCCCACTGCTCCCTGAGCTCATCACTGAGGGTGAAAACGTACAGGATGCCCTGCAAAATGCAAATGATGCGTTGGCGGCAATTGTTGAGGCTCTGAAAGACTTAAATCAGCCATTACCATCCGCTTTTCAGCCTGCCCAGGAGGATACCCCTCTCTGTATCAAAACCGTCCTTACTATATGAAATACCGGGATGCTTACAAGAAACTCAAAGCCTTCGGATGCAAGGAAGTGGTGCGACGCGGGTCAGGATCACATCGTGTTTGGCGCAATCCCAAAATATGAATTCCATTTATCAAGCTATCGCAGAGATCGAAAAGAACAATGACTCCGCTGCGCTGTGCACGGTGGTGAAGAGCGAAGGCTCCACGCCGCGGCATGTGGGCAGCAAGATGCTGGTCTACCCGGATGGGAAGTTCATCGGCACGGTCGGCGGCGGGGACCTGGAGCACCGCGTCCTTGACGAAGCCTGGAAGGCGATCAGCGATGGGAAAGCTCGCACGCTCTCCTATTCGATGGTGGATCCCAGCCGCGGCGACCCAGGTGTGTGCGGCGGGACTGTGGAGGTGTTTGTGGAACCCATCCTTCCCCCTGCCATGATCGTCGTCATCGGGGCCGGGCATGTTGGCAAGGCAGTGGTGCATCTGGCAAAGTGGCTTGGCTTCCGCGTGGCGGTCAGTGATGACCGCGCCGAGTTCTGCAATCCGGAAGCCGTGCCGGGTGCGGACGCCTATTATCCCGTCGAGATGGGGAAGCTGGCGGACCACCTAAAGATCAACCAGCAGACGTACATCATTATCACCAGCCGCGGCTCGAGCGTGGACGCGCAGGGACTCCCGAGTCTGCTCAACTCGGATGCAGCTTATATCGGTGTGATCGGGTCCAGGCGCAGGTGGCTGACGACTGCGAAGGCGTTGAAGGAGAAAGGCATCTCGGAGGAGAAGATCGGGCGCGTCCACTCGCCGATGGGCCTGGAGCTGAATGCGGAGACCCCTGAGGAGATCGCGGTCAGCATTATGGCTGAGGTGTTAATGCTCAAGGATCAGGGGACGGGCAAGTCGATGAAGGCAAAACAGGCTGAGGCGACTGCAGAGAATAGTGAACGGTGACCAGTATATTTTGAAACGTCGAGGAGGGAATTCCGTATTAAGAGTGATGTCTCGACAGCGGGTTTCGACACCCGCACATTTACCCGCTTCAACTTGTTGCACGCCTATGCATGGACTATAATGACCGGGCAACCAATTTCTAAGGAGAAATAACATGGCAAGGATTTTTGACGTCATTGAATACCCCAATGAGATGAAGGATGAGATCGTCCATCGCTTCCCTGAAGTAGGGTACGGTGATTTTCGAATCGGTTCGCAGGTGATCGTGCGCGAATCTCAGGCAGCAGTGTTCTTCCGTGATGGGAATGCGCTGGATGTTTTCCGGGCGGGCCGTCATACCATCACGACCGCCAACATTCCGCTGCTGATCAATCTCATCGGGAAGGCGTTCAATGACCGCACTCCCTTCACTGCGGAAGTCTATTTTGTCTCTTTGAAGGAATTCGCCAACGAAAAATGGGGAACGCCGCAGCCGATCATCGTCCGCAACCCGGGCATGGGACTGGGCGTAGCTCTGCTCCAGGGGTTTGGAACGTATTCGTTCCAAGTCAAAGACCCGCAGCAGTTCGTCACCCAGATCGTCGGGACAGTTGGCGCCTACAAAACCAATGACATCGAGGACCGCCTGAAGACGATCCTGCTTTCGAAGCTTCAGGATGTGCTGGGTGAAACGACCTCCGCCAGAAGCGTTGTCGACCTCATCGGGCTGACGGAGGAAGTGGGCGCCGCAGTGCGTGCCAAAGCCCAGGATGACTTCGAAGCGGTTGGCATGGCGCTCAAGACTTTCTATATCGGGAACCTCAAACCGTCCAGCAAATCTGCCCAGGAGCTGCGCGACATGGGCATGCTCGATATGGCGACCTACACACAATTGCAGGCTGCGGATGCGATGCGCGACGCGGCGCAGAACCCCAGCGGCGGGGCAGGCTTGACGGCCGGTATCGGCGCTGGCATGGGCATCGGCAACCTGATGCAGCAGGCGACCTCCGGCGCGATGCAGCAGCAAAAGCCGCAGGATGGCGGAGGCGGAAAAGCAGCTGGCATCCCGGATGTGATGACGCCGGCTGAGGCAGCCGCGATCCTCAAGGTTTCCGAAGAGGACGTTATTGCAGCGATCAACGACAAGAGCCTGAAAGCCAAGAAGATGGGCAACGCCTACCGCATCAGCAAAGCGGCATTGGAAGAGTTTTTGGCAAGTTAGATTAAAAACGATGAATCAAAACGTAGGGATGGGCAGCTGCCCATCCCTACGTTTTGATTTGGGGTTATTCCAAATCGCTGATCACATCGGAAATCGAATCCAGCACATCGCCAGCCAGGACGGACGCAGTTGTACCGAGATCGTCCGCGGCGTACAGCCCGGCCTGGGCATGGATCCACGCGCCTGCGACTGCGGCTTCGTAGGCTTCAAGTCCCTGCGCCCGCAAGCCGACGATGAGGCCTGCCAGCACATCACCCGTTCCGGCGCGGGCCAGGGCGGGTGAAGCCACCGGGATGACCATCAGGCGTCCATCCGGGGCCGCGACGACTGTGAACGCGCCCTTCAGTACGACAACATGGCCCCACGTCTTTGCATACTGGCTGGCAATTTCCTGACGGCTTTCCTGGATCACCTCTGTAGATAAGCCGGTCAAGACGGACATCTCGCCGGGATGAGGAGTCAGGATGGCCGGCGCAGGAATCTTTCTATCCCATTCCTTGATCTGTGCAAGCAGCTTCAGACCATCTGCATCCACGACCATAGGTGGAAGCTTGGAGTTATTCGATTCTGCCTTCTCCGATTCCTTGTACACAAAGCCAATGCGCTGGGAGGTCTTCTTTGTGGAAAACTTTCCTTCCAGGAGGTTCTCGACAAATTCCCGGGTCGAATTTTCCGTGCCGAAGCCCGGGCCGATCAGCAAGGCGGAGGCGCGCTCGAAGTTCTTTGCCAGGACCTCCACCCCCGCGGAGGAGATGACTCCCATCTCGTGCGGCAGCAGGACCCAGGTCGCTTCGGGGAACCGACCGGCCAGCGCGGCATGCAGGGGCGCAGGGACAGCCATGCTGACAAGCCCCGCACCGGACCGATAGGCAGCCTCTCCCGCAAGCAGGGCTGCGCCCGTGTAATTGACTGAACCTGCCGCGATCAGCGCGGTCCCGAACGTCCCTTTGTGAGAGGTGAGCGACCGTTCGGGCAGGAGCGAGGCAATGGACTCTTCATCTGCTGCCTCGGTTTTGACAGCAGTGTAGGAAGCCAGATCGTCCGGCAGGCCGATATCCACAACCTCCAGGCTGCCGATATATTCGAAAGCTGGCAGTTTCAATAAGCCCTGTTTGACCGCCGCCATACTGACCGTCAGGTCCGCAGCCAGGGTTTCATCGGCAACTTCGCCCGAATCACAATCCACGCCTGAGGGACAGTCCACCGCGATAACGATCGGAGCCCTCTCCAGACCATCGAGTATATCGTTGACTTCCGCTAAAAGCTCGGCAGCATCCTTCTTCAGGGGCAGTTTGATACCCGTGCCGAGAATGCCATCCAGCAGAACGTCCGCGTTTTCGATGGCATCTGCCAGTTGTTCGAAGGCTTTCTCACCCGAAATAATCTCTCCGCCTGCCTGAGTGAAACGCTTGACCAGCTCATCCTTCTTTCGTTTGAGCAGGTAGGCGCGCGCCTTCCATCCCTCGGCCAGGAGCGCAGACATGGCGACCAGTGCATCGCCGCCGTTGTTGCCTGGCCCCACCAGACCGATGACTTCCGGCTCGACATCCCCTTCAAAGAAATCCAGAATAAGTCCTGCCAGTCTCTGGCCTGCATTCTCCATCATCTGGTTGTACGTCAGGCCGCT
>DATFET010000403.1:0-3074 GCA_035250835.1 Anaerolineales bacterium | reverse complement strand
TTGTATATGAGACCTCGGTGGGCGCGCTCCAGACGGTCAACCAATTTGGACGTGTGGCCCGCGCCAACTTTTTTCAGAGCATGACGACATTTGTGTTGATCGTTGCCGCCTCTCTGTGGGGATTGGGAATTTTTGGAGTATTACTTGCTTACCTGGCCGGGAAAGTGGTCGCCGGCCTGATGATCACGGTCTCCGCGCTGCGCGAGGTGAAGCGTGCTTTGGGAACAGGATGGTGGCGCGTTCCGTTAAATCTTGTACCCGGCTGGAGATCCATCGGGCGTTTCATGCTGAGCACGAATCTCAACGGGACGGTTAACCTGATGGTGCGGGATAACATTCCTCTCTACATCGGATACTTTCTTTCGGCGACAGAGGTTGGATATTTCAAGTTTGCCCTCACACTGATCAACCTGGTGAGGCTGCCGATCGAGCCGTTCATCTGGCCGACCTATGCCGAGATTTCCCGCACCGTTTCCCAGAGGCAGTGGGATGTCACTCGCCGGCTATTGAAACAGGTCAGCTCGATCGCCGGCGTCTGGACGCTTCTGACCGGGGGAGGGCTGATCGTATTGGGCTGGTGGCTGATCCCGCTGATCTTCGGCGCCAGCTACGCCCCGGCCTACCCGGCGGTCGTGATCCTGATGATTGGCTACGGGTGCGCAAACATCCTGAACTGGAACCGACCCTTATTGCTGGCGCTTGGCCAGCCTTTGTATCCGCTCTTTATTTCCGCAATCGTCGGCGCGGTCGAGTTGATCCTGTTCTTTTTATTCGTGCCCCAGACCAATTATCTGGTCGCTTCAGGAATCTTTTCCGCTTACCTGGCGGTCTCCGTGCTGTGGATGGTGTGGCGCGGCCTGACGCTCATCAAACGTGAAGAAGCCTTATGAAGATCGCTGCCGTCGCGGGTTCAACGATCCCTTCCGATACAGCCAATAGTTTGCAGGTGATGAAAGCCTGTCAGGCTCTGGTGCAGATCGGGCATGACGTAACGCTGCTCGTACCCGGTGTTAAGAACACAGCTGCTGACCTCCGAAAACAGTATGGCTTGCAGGTTGATTTTCCGATCGAATGGCTGTCGTCGTCCAGCCGGCGCAGGTTTACCTGGGATGCCGTCCGCCGCGCCCGCGCCCTGGGTGCAGACCTCGTCTATTCGTGGTTCCCTCAATCGGCAGTCTTTAGCCTGCTGCGCGGTCTGCCGGTCGTCTTCGAGATCCATATTCAACCCACAGGTATGTTTGGGCCGCTCTGGCATCGGGCTTTTGCGACCTTGCGCGGACGGAAGCGGCTCGTCTCCATCACCCGCGCCCTGGTCAATATTCTGAAACGCGATTTCAACTTGCGCTTCCGCTCGGGGGATGTGGTCATCGCCCCGAACGGCGTGGACCTGGAGCGCTTCGCCTCATTGCCGGACCCGCTGGCGGCCCGCCGTCAAACCGGCCTGCGCGAAGCCCCAACTGTGATGTGCACAGGACATTTATATGCAGGCCGCGGCGTCGAGCTTTTCCTGGCGCTGGCAGAGTCCCTGCCGCAGGCGCACTTTGTCTGGGTGGGGGGGCGGCCGGAGGACATCCAAAGTTGGAAACTGCGCGCAAAGTCCGATAACGTCACTTTCACGGGGTTTGTCCCCAACCGCGATCTGCCGCTCCATCAGGCTGCAGCAGACATCCTGCTCATGCCGTACAGTCGCTCGATCATGGGCTCGAGCGGCTCAGCGGATTCAGCCGCGGTCGCCAGCCCGATGAAGATGTTCGAATATATGGCAGCCGGGCGAGCGATCGTTTCATCGGACCTGGCGGTGATCCGTGAAATACTGGACGAGGACAATGCAGTCTTTTGCAAACCCTATGGGATTCGTGATTGGAAGCTGGTGATCGAGTCTCTGCTGGCCGATGACGCGCGCAGAAACGATCTGGGGAGACAGGCGCGGCTCGATGCGCAGGGTTATACTTGGGTCGCCCGCGCCCAGCGCATTCTGAGCGGATTTCCATGAAAGCAAACTTTATCACTTCAAAAGACTTCCTGTACATCATCCCGGCTTCGCTTGCACTGGGCGCATGGTTTTCCTCCATTCAGGGTCGCGGCTGGGTGGCGGGTTCCCTGGCCTTTTCCTTCCTGTTCCTTCTTTCATTTACTTTTCTAAAGGTCGCGCATGGCTGGTCCAACGGTGGGAAAACCCTGGGCATCGCCATTGCTCTCGCCTTCCTGTTGCGCCTTGGGGTGGGTGCAACACTGTATTGGACTCTGCCCCTCTACGGGCATGCGGACGCAGATGACCGCTTCGGGTATGTTTTCACCGATGCGCATACCCGCGATACGCAAGCCTGGAGGCTGGCTGCTTCGGACCGTCCCATCCTGGATGCATTCAGCAAAAAATATTCCTCCGACCAATACGGCGGACTGCTGGCGTTCAACGCCTTGATCTATCGTTATCTGTCGGCAGATGCACAGCGTCCGCTGATGTTGATTCTGTTTTCGGCATTTTTTGCTGCCTTGGGTGTGCCTTTCCTGTGGAAGGCAGCCAGCCAGGTCTTTGGCGAAAAAGCTGCCTGGGCTTCCACCTGGATCTTTGCGCTCTTTCCCGAAAGTATTTTGCTCGGCGCATCTGCCATGCGTGAGCCGTACGTGCTTACATTCAGCGCGTTTGCCTTGTGGGGATTTGTAGACTCTCGCGCTGAGCGGAGCGAACTGATAGGTGAGCGCAGACGACACTTGCACCTGGCGCAAGTGCAGGTGAGCGCATGGCTATGGCTTGGGCTTGGCTTGCTTGGCATGCTGCTTGTTTCACCTGCCATTGCTCTTGTAACGATCATCATCTTCGGCGGATGGATTTTCTTTGCGAGCGAACGCCGTCAGCTCTCGTGGAAGGCTATCATCGCAGTCGCGGTTGTTTTTATCCTCAGCCTTTTCTTTCTTTCCTCTGCTCTCAACCGTTCAGGCCAGTTTGAGTCGACCTCACCACTGCACGTGATCAACGACTGGCTGCAATCGGCTGTCAAATGGGATGCCTACCAGCTCGAGCGTGAGTCAGGCTGGGTGCAAAAACTTTTCGATGAGATGCCCGAATGGATGCG
>DATFET010000390.1:0-3926 GCA_035250835.1 Anaerolineales bacterium | reverse complement strand
CCCACTCCAATATTTGCCAAGTGAGTGAAGGTGATTCGCAAATGCCTTGACTTCCTTCAGATCGGGGATAGCCAGCGGTAGGATGGGTTCATAATCTGCGTGCGCAGGAATTTTTGCTTTAACCGTGAACATGTTTGCTTTTCTCCTCGTTCCAGGCCTTCAAGAGAAATTGCAGGTTATCTTCGATAATCCGCTCGATGTTGTGCAAATCATTTTTCGGAATCTGCCCCGCGGGCTACTTTTACAGGGTCAAGCCAGAATTTCGCTTCGTTTCCTTCTTTCGTGACATGAACGTGTGGCGGCTCATTTGCCACGTCTGCTTGATAAAAGAAGAACTTACAGCCAGCAACGCGAAGGACGACAGGCATGGAGACTGCAATTGCTGAGAGATAAAATGATTATAGCACTTCCCCGACGACAAAATTCTGATCTAAAAAGCCATCAATTTACGGGATGAAAACAGTCTTCACCATGTGTCCCGGCATGTACAGTCTCCTGTGCTATTCAACGCATTATGCTCTCGATGCGCGCTCGACCAGATACACAATTGAAATGTAGTCCCTGCCAGTTGCCCCACTCATGCCGATCTCGCAAGGGATATTCGATGAATAATAACCATCATATTCCCGCGTGTTCACTTCGTCGGATTCTTTTTGTGTGGCGGAGGCAGTCAATTCGGGGAAGAGCAATCCGCGATCACCTGCGAATGCGCAGCAGCCGAGGCTGAGCGGCACGGTCGCTGACCTGGCACAGCGATTGGCGATCGCTGCCATTTTTGCTTCCAACCCAAGCTTTCTTACCGAACAATTCGGATGCAGAACCACATCTCCGTCAATGGGTTGGAGGTTGAGTTTTGGCAACACAATGTCGTGAAGAAATTCAATACTGTCCAGGATCACCAATTTATTCCAAAGTTCCTGATCTTCTTTGTTCAGATCCTGTTTGCAGGTGCGGAGCATGTGTGTGCATGAGGTTGTATCTGTGATAATCGGGTATTTGCCGTCTTCGCTCCATTCCCACATTTGCCTGAGTGTTTTATGCAGCGCAAGCAGGTAGGCATTGTTATATCCCTTTGAATGGAACGGCATTCCACAGCAATGACCTGTCAGATTGGGCGGCATCCACAGTGAAATGTCTGCGCGGCTGGCGACCGTGAGGAGAGTCTCTGCCAATGAAAGAAAATTCTTGTTTCCTGGTTTGCCCAATTGCCGCGAGATACAGGAAGGAAAAAATATAAATTCTTTATAATCACAGAAATCACTCAGGTTAACATTACTTGCCTTACACTTCTTCATGTCATGCTGAGCGAAGCGAAGCATCTCAGCGGCTAAAATCGAGACCCTTCGCTGCCGCTCAGGGTGACATGTTGTTAGGAGATTCGTATTACAAGGAATTTTTGAAGGAAAGGGGATATGGGTATTCCATTTGGGAAGAGTTGTTCCTATAATTTTTTCAGCAATTTGTATCACGGATGTCAAACCGTTCGCGCCGATCAAAGACTCAGTGAGATGACCCAATCGAACCGCCATGCCGGCGATAGATTCGGTCAGTGCAGAATGCCTGGCAAGCCAGTCTGCGATTCGATCTGCGCGCGGAGTAACCGATTCCGCGCGCAGGCGGCGGGTCAGGTCGCCGGTGTTGATCGACACGGGGCAGGCGGTTGCGCAGAGTCCGTCCACGGCGCAGGTATCGATCCCCGCGTAGGAAAAATCGCTTTCTATCTTGTTCAAGGCGGCTTGAGCATGTATGGTGAGGCGCATCCGGGCGAGTTCACGCTGGACGACGATGCGCTGTCTGGGAGTCAGGGTCAATCGCCGGCTGGGGCACTTCGACTCGCAAAACCCGCATTCGATGCATTTATCCACTTCAGGTGAGACAAGGGACATTGTCTTGAGATTCGTGACATGCGATTGTGGGTCCGCGTTGACCATCACACCGGGGGTGAGCATGAGATCGGGGTCGAATAATGATTTGAGGTCGCACATGATGGCATACGCATCCGCGCCCCATTCTGTTTCGACAAATGGCGCCATATTACGTCCCGTGCCGTGCTCGGCTTTGAGGGCGCCGTCGTACTTGCCGCTGACAAGGTTTACCATGCCGCGCACGAAGCCGTCGAAATGCCTGACGTCTGAATCGGTATTGAACGCCTGGTTGATCAGGAAGTGCAGGTTGCCATCTTTCGCATGACCAAAGACCGCCCCATCGGGATAGCCAAAATCTGTAAAGAGATGCTGCAGGTCTATCACTGCGTCGGCGAGGTGATGGACGGGGAAGACGACGTCTTCATTGATGGAGATGGTTCCCGGTGTTCGCATCCCACCGATGGACGGGATGATCCCTTTGCGCGTTTTCCACAGGGATGCCTGAACGCCTGGATCATCCGTGAACTCAGGATCATGCAAGAGTCGAATTTTCTTAACGACTTGCTGCGCTTCTTTTTTGAAGCTGTCGATTGATTCCAGATCCTGGGCCTGATACTCGACGAGGATCGCTGTTGAGCCATGAGGGAGTTGCCTTAATATTGACGGCACGCCTGGATTGTCCTGGACAGACCGCAGCGCGGCCCTATCCATGATTTCGGCCGCGCGTGCGCCCGACTCTTTGATCGCTGGGATCGCGGCAGCCGCGTCCTGTAGATTCTTGAAGTAGAGCTGTCCCGTGTATCGACGCGGATAATCCGGAAGTGTCTGAAGGACCGCTTCAGCGATAAATCCCAGTGTGCCTTCCGAACCGATCATGATATGAGTGAGGATATCGAGCGGTGAGTCGAAGTCCAGGAAGGCATTGAGCAGGTAGCCGTTGGTGTTCTTCATTTGGTAGCGCGTCTGGATGCGTGCTGCGAGCTGCGTGTTACTTCTAACTCGCTGCACGAGTTCAATTAATCCGCTTGCAATATGAGGCTGTTCGTTCTCGAAGATTTGGCTGGCATTTGGATCTGCTGTGTTGAGAACGAATCCATTGGGTAGGACCACAGTCATCGAGTGAATCGTGTGATAGGAATTTTCGATCACACCGCAACACATCCCGCTCGAATTATTCGCCAGGATGCCGCCCATCATGCAGGCATCGATGGAGGCAGGGTCGGGTCCAATGCGGCGACCGTATGGCTTGAGCACATTGTTGATGAATCCACCGACAATGCCCGGTTGGAAGCGGATTAAGCTGCCGTTCTCCTCTACATCGTAATTCCCCCAATGTTTGGATATATCAACCAGAATCCCATCGGTCACAGCTTGACCAGAGAGACTGGTCCCGGCTGCGCGGAAGGTCATGGGGATGTTATTTTTTTGTGTGAATTGGAAAAGGGATTGTATTTCGCTAATCGAGTTGGGCTGCACGACCGCCTGTGGGACAAGATGAAAATAGGAGGCATCGTTGGCATAGGCGATGCGATGCAGATAAGACGTCAGGACACGGGATGGATGAATGATCTGGGAAAGTTGAGAGTGGAGATCCATGCGATTGTCTCTATATTCATTTTACATTCTTTATCAGCCGATGAAAACAGGCTGGCATTAAGCGTGTCTCTTTATTCGTTACAAAGAACGAGAAGATCACAGTAGAATCCTTCGTATGTCGGAGTCCTATACCCTCCCTCTGGGTGAAGTTCGACGCGAGCATGTCGTTGTTACCGCTTGTCTCATAATAAAGTAAACTTTTTCAACATTATTGTTTCCTGAAATCAAAACTCGAAGTTTACTTAATTATGCGGCACTCTGTAATTCACGCTTCATTGCCACGCTGGCTCCGGTCTTTAGCACGGATGAGGCGCGGATGTTCATCACTCAAATCAAAAAGGAATTTGCAGATGCAAGCCATAATGTCCCCGCGTATATCATCGGCGGAGGAAACACCGTAACTGAATACTTTTCAGACGATGGAGAACCCACAGGCACAGCCGGCAGACCGTCTCTTATGGTCCT